>DATNLP010000547.1:0-16099 GCA_035602795.1 Acidimicrobiales bacterium
TCATGGCCACTCCGTAGTAGGTCCCGGACGATGCGGCCACCACGCGGATCCGATTGTTCCCGCGGTCGGCGATGATCTCGTTGCCGGAGGCATCCAGGGTGAGGTCGCTCGGCGTCGACAGCTGCGCGCCGGCTGCTGGGCCGCCATCGCCGGAGAAGGTCGGGGTGCCGTTGCCGGCCACCGTGTAGATGTCGCCCGCCGTCATGGAGATCCCGTAGTACGTGCCGGTCGAGGCCGCAATCATCCTGACCCGGTTGTTGCCGGTGTCGGCCACGTACACGTTCCCGAAATCGTCGAGGGCCACCCACCCCGGCTCGTTCAGCTCGGCCAGGCCGGCCGGGCCGTCGTCACCCCCGAACCCGTTGTCGTCGGGCCCGAGGCCCGCCAACGTGTAGATCTCCCCGGCCGTCATTGACTGGCCGTAGTAGGTGCCGCTCGAGGCGGCGATGACACGGATGGCGTTGTTGAAGGTGTCGGCGATCAGGACGTTCCCGACCGAGTCGACGGCCACGTCCGAGGGGGAGTCGAGCGTGGCGGAGGTGGCCGCTCCCCCGTCGCCGGTGTCGCCCTCGACCCCGCTCGAATTGGCGATGGTGTAGATGTCCCCGCCCGTCATGGACTGGCCGTAGTAGGTGCCGCTCGTGGCGGCGATGGCGAACACCGCGTTGTCGCTGAAGTCGGCCACGAGCAGGTTGCCCGCCTGGTCCTCCGCCAGCCCGCTGGGGAAGCCGAGCACGGCCGACGTGGCCGGGCCGCCCATGCCGCTCATGCCCTGGGCGCCGGTGCCGGCGACGAGGTAGAGGTCGCCCGCCGTCATGTCCTGGCCGAAGTCCGTCCCGTCGGTGTTGGCCAGGACCAAGATCTGCGACGCCCCGCCGTCGGCGATGACCAGGTTGCCGGCACTGTCACTCACCAGGCCGTCGGGGAAATTGAACGCGAAGGTGGCGCCCGGGCCCCCGGCCGTGGTCGAGGTGCCTCCGCCCGCCACGGTGTAGACGTCTCCCGCCGTCATGGCGATCCCGTAGAAGGTGCCGCTGCTCGCCGCCACGACGTCGACCTCGTTGTCGCTGACGTCGGTGAAGACGGTGTTCCCCGCCTGGTCGACCGTGACCGCGTAGGGCTGCCCCACCCCGGTCGCCGTGGGCGACGAGCCTCCCGTGCTCGTCGTGCTCGTCGCATCTCCGTTGCCGGCCGCGGTGGTGATGACGGAGGTGGCGTACGGCCGGACGGCGATCGACAACGCCTGCGTGGCCGACTGGGCCGGGCTGTCCGAGTCGGTGGCCTCGACGGTGAAGGAATACAGCCCCCCCGCCGTTGGCGTGCCCGAAATGGTCCCGGCCGAATTGAGGTCCAGGCCGGGCGGCAGGGCGCCGGTCGTGATCGTCCAGTCGAACGGCGTGGGACCGCCGACGGCGGCCAGGCCCTCGCTGTACGACGTGCCCACCGTCCCACCCGGCAGGCTCGTCGTGGTGACGGCCAACGCGTTGCCGATGGTGAAGATCCGGTTGATCTCCGGCGACGCCACGTCGATGTCGCCGGTCGGATCGACCACGACGCCGGCGGGGTCGCACAGGTAGGCGGAGGTGGCGGCTCCGCTGGCGGTGTAGCTGGCACAGTTCGTGTTGCCACCCGCTACGGAGTAGGCGTCGCCGGCGGTCATGGATTGACCCCACAGCGTCCCGGACTTCCCCGCCAGGACCCAGATGCGTTCGGAGCCGTCGTCGGAGACCACGAGATCCCCGCGCCCGTCGACCGCCACCCGGTCGGGACTCAGGTCGACGTTCAACGGGGTGCTGCCCTCGGTCTGCCGGGTACCGCCTCCCATGATGGTGACGATCCCACCGTCGGTCATCGGCGCACCGAAGTCGGTGCTGGTGTCGGCGGAGATCACCCGGACCCGGTCGTTCTTGCTGTCCGCCACGACGATGTTGCCGGTCTGGTCGAGGGCCAGGCCGACCGGCGCATCGAGCTCGGCGCCGGTGGCCGTCGTGGCGTCGCCGTCGTAACCGGCGGTGCCCGTGCCGGCGACGGTGTAGATGTCGCCCTGCGTCATGGCGATGTCGTAGAAGGTGCCGGTCGATTCGGCCACGACCCGGACCCGGTTGTTCCCGGTGTCGGCGATGACCACGTTGCCGTACCGGTCGAGGATGGCGGACTGCGGCCCGTCGAGCTCGGCGGACGTGGCGGCCCCGTTGTCCCCGCTGGAGCCCTGGGTGCCGTTGCCGGCGATGGTGTAGATGTCGCCCCTCGTCATGGCCATGCCGTACTGCGTGCCGGTGGTGCCCGCCACGACCCGGATCTGATTGTCCTCCGTGTCGGCGATGAGGAGGTTGCCGTCACCGTCGCTGCGGACACTGCCGGGTTCGTTCAGTTCGGCTGCGGTGGCCGGACCGCCGTCGCCCAGGTCCGCCTCCACGGCACCCGCCTCGCCCGCCACGGTGTAGATGTCGCCCGCCGTCATCGACGTGTTGTAGAAGGTGCCCGTGGTCCCGGCCACGACCCGGATGCGCCCGTTGGCCGAGTCGGCGATCAGCTCGTTCCCGGCCGAATCGAAGGAGACGTCCTCGGGCTTCCCGAGCTGCGCCGATGTCGCCGAGCCCCCGTCGCCCGAGTAGGAGGACCAGCCGTTGCCGGCGACCGTGTAGATGTCGTTCTGCGTCATGGGCAAGCCGTAGAACGTCCCGGTGGACTCCGCCACCACGCGCACCCGGAGGTTGCCGTTGTCGGCGACGACCAGGTTCCCGGACTGGTCCGCCACGACCGCCGTCGGCTGGTTGAGCCCGGCCGAGGTGGCCGCGCCGCCGTCCCCCCCGAAGGTTCCCGCCGGCGACGGCGCGGCACCCGACCCGGCGACGGTGTAGATGTCGCCCGCCGTCATGTCGATCCCGTAGAAGGTCCCGGTCGACTGCGCGATCACGCGGATCCGGTTGTTGTCGGTGTCGGCGAGCAGGATGTTGCCGTTGGCGTCGAGCGAGATCCCGTGGGGCGCCCCGATCAGGGCCGAGGTGGCCGGCCCGCCGTCGCCGCCGAAGCCGGCGTCGCCGGAGTTCGTGGTGGGCTGGCCGGCCAGGTGGTACCAGTTCCCCACCGTCATCGCCTGGTCGTAGTAGGTGCCGGTGGAGCCGGCCAGGACGTCGAGGCTGTCACCCGACGACGAGACGAGCAGGTTGTCGTGCGGGTCGATCGCCACCGCCCAGGGATCGTTGTACGGCGTCGGGATCGTGTAGGTCTTCCCGGCCGTCATGGCCTTGCCCCAGAACGTGCCCGTCTGGGGCGCCCACACCTCCACGCCGGTGCCGCCGATGATCGGGATCACGACGTTGCCATAGGAGTCGACGGCGGCGTCGCCGCCCGCCACGGTGCCGGCGCCGTCGGTGGAGCAGACTTCGGACACGGTGCCCGGGTCGGTTCCGCTCGGCGGCGTGTAGCGGGTCGCCACCTGGAGCCAGGGCTCGTCGAAGACCAGCGACTCGTTGGTCGGATCGATCGCCATCCCGGCCGGGTCGTCGAGGGAGCTGCCGGTGGCCGCGACGCTCTGCTTGCCGTGCACGACGGTCTGCGACGCCCCGTCGCCGTCGCCCGCCACCACTTGTTCGGTGTCGGTGGTGGGGTCGAGGACGCGGATGACGCTGTCGCCGGTCGCGTTCCCGGGCTGCGCCGGATCCGGCTCGACCGCCGCCGGATCGGAGAAGTCCGACACGTAGATCTCGCCGTTCGCGGCGACCGCCAGGCCGTAGGGCATTTGTGCAACGTCGGTGCCCAGGCCGTTACCGGTGTCGCCGGCCGTCACGGCGACCTGGCCGTTGGCCACCCCCGACCCCCCGGCGGCCGGGACGGTCTGCACGGGCACTCCGGCGAGCGCCCCCGCCACCGCGACACAAGAGGCTGCGGCCAGGGCCAAGAGGCGCCAGGACGCGGCCCTACGCATCACGACGCCACCCCCTGGCTGGCCCCGCGACCACCGAAGACTCGAACGCCCGTTGTCGCCAAATGGCTCGCCTCTCTCGGACGAGCGGCACCTACTACCCCCCTCCGTTTCCCCTCCGTTAACCGATCGTTACACCGGCCAGGGGCCATGTCAATCAATGCAGACGCGTCGTAGCCGGGCCCGAAGGCCCGGCTACGAGATCCGACACCGCCATTTCCGTTCCCGGGACTAGCTATCCCCGGGTAAAGAGGCGCTTAAACCCGCCTGCTGGCTACATCATGCCGCCCATGCCGCCCATGCCACCCATGGCGGCGGCGGCGGCCGCCGGGTCCGGGCCCTTCTCGGGCTTGTCGGCCACCAGGGCCTCGGTGGTGAGCAGCAGGCCGGCGATGGAGGCCGCGTTCTGCAGGGCAGAGCGGGTCACCTTGGCCGGGTCGATGATGCCGGCCTTCACCAGGTCCTCCAGCTCGCCGTTGGCCGCGTTCAGGCCGGTGTTGCCCTTGGCCGACTCGACCTGCGACACCAGGACGGCGCCCTCGAGGCCGGCGTTGAAGGCGATCCAGCGCAGCGGCTCCTCGAGCGAACGGGCCACGATCCGCGCCCCGGTCGCCTCGTCGCCCTCGAGCGTGTCGGCGAGATCGTTGACCGACTTGCGGGCCCGGATCAGCGCCGTGCCGCCGCCGGCCACGATGCCCTCCTCGACCGCCGCCCGGGTCGCGGAGAGCGCGTCCTCGATGCGGTGCTTCTTCTCCTTGAGCTCCACCTCGGTGGCCGCGCCGACCTTGACCACGGCCACGCCGCCGGCCAGCTTGGCCAGGCGCTCCTGCAGCTTCTCGCGGTCCCAGTCGGAGTCGGTGTCCTCAATAGCCCGCTTGATCTGCGCCACCCGACCCTTGACGTCCTCGGACGAGCCGGCACCCTCCACGATGGTGGTGTCGTCCTTGGTCACGATGACGCGCCGGGCGCTGCCCAGCAGGTCGATGGTGGCGTTCTCGAGCTTGAGGCCGATCTCCTCGCTGATCACCTGGGCGCCCGTGAGGACGGCCATGTCCTGGAGCATCTCCTTGCGGCGCTCACCGAAGCCCGGCGCCTTGACGGCGACCGAGGTGAAGGTGCCGCGGATCTTGTTCACGACCAGCGTGGCCAGGGCCTCGCCTTCCACGTCCTCGGCCACGATCAGCAGCGGCTTGCCCGTCTGCATCACCTTCTCGAGCACCGGCACCAGGTCGTGCACGGCCGAGACCTTGGAGTTGTAGAACAGGATGACCGGCTCGTCGAGCACGGCCTCCTGGCGCTCGGGGTCGGTCACGAAGTACGGCGACAGAAAGCCCTTGTCGAACTGCATGCCCTCGGTGAGCTCGAGCTCGATGCCGAAGGTGTTGGACTCCTCGACGGTCACCGTGCCGTCCTTGCCAACCTTGTCGATGGCGTCGGCCAGCACGTCGCCGATGGCGTTGTCGGCCGCCGAGATGGAGGCCACCTGGGCGATCTCCGTCTTCCCGCCGACATCCTTGGCCTGCTTGGCGATGTTGTCGACCGCCGCCTGGACACCCTTCTCGATGCCCTTCTTCAGCCCGGTCGGGCTCGCCCCGGCGGCCACGTTGCGCAGCCCCTCGGTGATGAGCGACTGCGCCAGCACGGTCGCCGTCGTGGTGCCGTCACCGGCCACGTCGTTGGTCTTGGTGGCGACCTCCTTGACCAGCTGCGCGCCCATGTTCTCGAACGGGTCGTCGAGCTCGACCTCCCGTGCGATGGACACGCCGTCGTTGGTGATGGTGGGGGCGCCGAACTTCTTCTCGATCACCACGTTGCGGCCCTTCGGCCCCAGGGTGACCTTGACGGTGTCGGCCAGCTTGTTGACGCCGGCCTCGAGCCCGCGGCGGGCGGCCTCGTCGAATTTCAGGATCTTGGGCATGACTTCTCCTCTCGGGCCCCGTGGGGCTCCGGGTCAGGGGGATCTGGTTGTGGCCGCCACGCCGGCCCGGGCAGAACCGGGGCGGCGGGCCGACCGAATGCGAATGCGGCCGATCAGGCCAGCTTGGCCAGGATGTCGCGGGCCGACAGGATGAGGACGTCCTCGCCGTCGAGGATGTACTCGGTGCCGCCGTACTTGGAGTAGACGACGGTGTCGCCGACCTTGACGTCGAGGGGGATGAGCTCGCCGGTGTCCTCGGAGCGTCGGCCGGGGCCCACGGCCAGCACTTCGCCCTGCTGGGGCTTCTCCTTGGCTGTGTCGGGAATGACCAGGCCAGAGGCGGTGGTCTCCTCGGACTCGCCGGGGCGGACGACGATCCGGTCATCGAGGGGCTGCAGCTTCGGCATGGTTGAAAGGCCTCCTTGGCACGTTCGATTAGCACTCTCGGGTTGTGAGTGCCAGAGTAGCGGGCCGGACGGGCGGAGGCAACCGGTCGGGTGCGGCATCCTTCCTGGGGCCGTTTTTGGCCGGCTGTTGGGTGCCGGCCGCTTCAGTGAAACGGCACCCGGCCCGATGGATTTGGTGTGGACCGCCGAGGGGCTGGGAATGCGGAGGTGAAGATGCCGACCACGGGAGAGCGCCGCCTGGGCGTCGCGGCCATGGGTGCCAGTTTGGGCGCCCTGCTGGTCGGGCTCGTGGCCGTGACCGTCGGGCCGGGGGGCCTCGCCGGGGCGAGCGGCTCGGGCTCGGGCTCGGTCAAGGCCGAGCTGGCCCAGGCCAAGACGGAGCTCCTGATCAAGGCCGACCTCCCGAAGCGCTGGAAGGGGCAGGGGTCGGTCAGCACCGACAAGGGCAGCAGCCCCGACACCTTCCCCGGCGAGGACCAGCTGGCGGGCTGTCTCGGTGTCGCCAAGTCCATCCTCGAGCAGAACGCGCCGTCGGTCACGAGCCCGAACTTCGAGAACTCGAGCCAGACGGACTACGCCCAGGAGAACCTCTCTATCTTCGCCACGGCGAAGGAGGGCCAGGTGCAGTACGCCTCGTTGGCCAATCCGAAGGTACCGGCCTGTATGACGGCGCTCCTCCAGGGCCCACAGAAGTCCGAGATCGAAAGTTCCTTTCCCACCGGGTCAAAGGTGGGGACGATCACGGTCACTCCGGTGCCCAGGGCGGAGCTGGTCCCCCAGTCGACCGGGTTCCTCTTGTCCTTCCCGGTGACCGACCAGGGCCTCACCCTCCAGACCTCGATCGGCGAGGTGGTCTCGGTGCGCGGCACGTCGGGGGTCCAGCTCACGTTCACCTCCATCGGGCCACCGTTTCCTGCCTCGCTCGAGAAGCACCTGGTGACGCTTGCGTACAACCGGTCCTGACCCGGGGCGGCGGCTGTCGACGGATAGCGTTCGGTTGATGGCCGGCGCGAGCGGGGATCTGACGACCCAGCATCGTCAGCGGGGGCGGCGGGGTCGCCACGGGCTGGGTCCGGCCGCCGCGCTGGTCGTGGTGTTGGCGGTGGTCGGTGGGCTGCCCGGATCCGCCGGCGCCGGCGAGCACGCCACCAAGTCCAAGACGACGACCACCACCACGGTGCCGCGGGCGGTGGCGGCCGAGGCCAAGGCGGCCCTGCTCACCCTGGCCGCCTTCCCGACCGGCTGGCTGACGGCGTCGTCGGTGTCCGGGCCGTCCCGGATCGCCCCCGTGTCCAAGCAGCTGGCGTCGTGCATCGGCGCCTCCAAGAAGCTGGCCACCGAGAAGCCGGTGACCTACAGCAGCCCCGACTTCACCAACAGCGGGAAGACGCTGGCCGTCGAGGACAACGTGTCCGTGTACTCCTCAGCCGCCCAGGCCCGGGCGGCGCACGCCGCCGTGGCCAGCACCAAGACCCCGACCTGCATGAACTCGCTCGGCAGTTCGGCCCTGCGGTCGAGCATCCAGCACGAGGCGGGCAGCGGCACCACCGTCGGGACGGTGTCGATCACCGCTCTGCCCAAGGGGACCCTCGAGGCAGGCGAATCCGGCTTCGAGGTGTCGATCCCGCTGACGGCTGGCGGCAAGCAGCTTGAGATCACCAGCATCCAGGTCGACTTCGTGAAGGGGGCGGTGGCCCAGCAGCTGACCTTCAACGGCAACGGCACCACGTTCCCGGCCCTGCTGGAGGTGCAGCTCGTCCAGACGGCGCTAGCCCGGTCCTGACCCGGGACCGGACGGGTCGGTACGCTGCCCGGCGACCAGCCACCCGCCCTCGCCCCCGCCCGTCCAGGCGGGCCGGGCCGACGCACGCGGAAGGACACCCATGGCAGTGAGCCCCAGTACGGACCCCGACCGCTGGTGGCGCGGGGGCGTCTTCTACCAGATCTACCCGCGCTCGTACGCCGACTCGAACGGTGACGGCATCGGGGACCTGCGGGGCATCATCGGCAAGCTCGACCACCTGGAGCAGCTCGGCATCACCGGGGTGTGGCTGTCGCCGGTGACGTGCTCGCCAAACCGCGACTGGGGCTACGACGTGTCGGATTACCGCGACATCGACCCGGCCTACGGGACGCTGGCCGACCTGGACCACCTGGTGGCCGAGGCGGGACGTCGGGGCATGCGGATTCTGATGGACCTGGTGCCCAACCACACGAGCGACCAGCACGCCTGGTTCGTCGAGGCGCGGGGCGGCGGGCGGGCGTCGGCGCACCGGGACTACTACGTCTGGGCCGACCCCAAGCCCGACGGGAGCCCGCCGAACAACTGGAAGAGCATCTTCGGCGGTCTGGCCTGGGACCTCGACGAGGCAAGCGGGCAGTACTACCTGCACAACTTCGTGGCGGAGCAGCCCGACCTCAACTGGTGGAACGAATCGGTGCGCGGGGAGTTCGACGACATCGTGCGCTTCTGGTGGGACCGGGGCGTGGCGGGGTTCCGCATCGACGTGTGCAACATGATGATCAAGGACGCCTTGCTGCGCGACAACCCGCCGGCCACCGAGGACGACCCCTTGGACCAGCAGTTCATGGGCGTCAAGGCGGTGTACAACACCGACCGTCCCGAGGCGCACGACATCCTGAAACGCTGGCGGGTCATCGCCGATTCGTACACGCCCGAGCGGCTGCTGATCGGCGAGACCAACGTGGAGTCGCTCGAGCGGCTCGTGCAGTTCTACGGCAACGGTCGCGACGAGCTGCACGGCGGCTTCAACTTTCAGTTCATGCACGCACCGTTCGACGCGGCGGCCCTGCGCGCCGTGGTCGAGGGCATGGAGGCGATGCTCCCCGAGGGGGCCTGGCCGACCTGGCACGGCTCCAACCACGACTTCTCGCGGTTGGCCACGCGCTGGGCCGGGGGCGACCCCGCCGTGGCCAAGCTGGCGCTCCTCATGCTCCTCACCCTGCGGGGGACGCCGTTCCTCTACGCCGGTGACGAGATCGGCCTGGTCGACGCCAGCATGGAGAAGGAGGACCTGCTCGATCCCGTCGGCATCCGTTTCTGGCCCTACGCCGGCCGCGACCCCGAGCGCACGCCCATGCCGTGGCACGGCGGCCCCGGGGGCGGGTTCACCGAGCCCGGCGTGCGCACCTGGCTGCCCATGGCCGACCCCTCGGCGTGCAACGTGGCCGACCAGACGGGCGACCCCGACTCGGTGCTCGAGTTGTGCCGGCGGGTCATCGCCCTGCGCGCGGCGAACGAGGACATCGCCGTGGGGTCGTACCGCACGCTGCCCTCGCCCGAGGGCACGTGGGCCTACGCCCGGGGCGCGGACGCTGCGGTGCTGCTGAACATGTCGGCGGGGGCGGCGACGTTCGAGGCGGTGCCGGGCGCGGTGGCCGTGAGCACCGACGTCGGGCTCGAGGGGTCGGTCTGCGAGGGCGCCTTGACGCTCGGGCCCTGGCTCGGTGCCGTGGTGGTGGCCTGACGGTGGCGGGGGCGGGGGCGGGGGCTTTGGCGGTGACGCCCCGCCGCTACGTGCTGTGCACCACGCCCGCCCAGGGGCACACATCCCCGCTGCTGGCGCTGGCCCGGCGGCTGGTCGACGAGGGCCACCAGGTGGTGTTCTTCACCACGGCGCACTACCGCGACAAGGTGGAGGCGACGGGCGCCGCCTTCGTGCCCTTTGCCGAGGAGTACGACGCCCACGACCTCATGGTGGCCAACCCCGAGCGCGAGTCGTCGTCCAAGCGCGGCGTGCGCGGGGTGAAGGACGACCTGCGGCGCATCTTCATCGGGCCTATCCCGGGCCAATGGCGCGACCTGCGCGGCATACTCGACGAGCACGATCCCGACGGCGTGGTGGTCGACTGCATGTTCCTCGGTGCCCTGCCCCTGGCGCTCGGCGGCGGCGGCGGCGGGGCGTGGCGGGGGCGGGGGCGGCCGGTGCTGGCCTGCGTCGGGGTCATGCCGTACTCGTCGTGTAGCCGCGACACGGCACCCTTCGGCGTGGCCTTCCAGCCGGGCTCGGGTCCCCTGGCCCGGCTGCGCAACGTGACCATGAACTGGGCCACCGAGCACGGTGCGCTGGCCGACATCCAGCGGTTCGCCCGGCGGCGGCTGGCCGAGGCCGGGTGCCCGTCGGGCTTCCCCGGCTACTTCATCGACCTGCAGCCGAAGGTGGTCGACGCCTACTACCAGGCCACCGTGGCCGGGTTCGAGTACCCGCGCTCGGACCTGGCCCCGTCGGTCCGTTTCGTCGGGCCGATCTTGGCGCCGCCGCCGGCCTCCGCCTTCGACCCGCCCCCGTGGTGGGACGAGTTGGGGGACGGCCGACCGGTCGTCCACGTCACCCAGGGCACGCTCGACAACGCGGACCTGGGCCGGCTGCTCCTCCTCAGCCTGGAGGCGCTGGCCGGCGACGACGTGCTGGTGGTGGGCACGACGGGCGGGCCGGACCCGGAGCCGCTGCGCCGCCGGCTGCCGGCCAACGCCCGCCTCGAGCGCTTCGTCCCGCACGACCTCCTGTTGCCCCACGTCGACGCCATGGTGACCAACGGCGGCTACGGCGGCGTGCAGCAGGCGCTGGCCCACGGGGTGCCCCTGGTGGTGGCCGGCGACAGCGAGGACAAGCCCGAGGTGGCGGCGCGCGTGCAGTGGTCGGGCGCCGGCGTCAACCTGCACACCGGGCGTCCGTCGCAGGCCATGGTGGCCCGGGCCGTGCGCCGCGTGCTGACCCGGCCGGGTTACCGCAGGCGCGCCCGGGCCTTGCAGGCGGAGATCGCAGCGTGCGATCCCCTGGGCACCATCAGCTCGGCGCTGGCGGAGCTGACAGCGAACCGCGACGCGCGTCGAGAGCGCGTCGCCGACCCAGGGCGTGCCGCCCCTCAGCCCCCAGGCGGCCGGTAGCCGGAGCTCGATGCCTTCTTGGCGGCCTCGTCCATTTCGGCCGCGGTGAGGAGCACGGTGGTCCTTGACGCAGCGCCCCCGCCCGCCGTGACGGCCAGGCCGAGGGCAGCGGCCGAGACGTTGTCGGGCATGTCGACGACCACGACGACGTCGGCCTCCCCGAAGGCGAAGTAGAACGCCTCCACCTTGCCGCCCAACTCCTCGATGCTCGCGGTGGCGGTGGCCACCCGAGCGGTTCCCCCCTCGGACGTCACCCCCTTGATGCCCTCGAGGGTGTACTTCACTTCGACGAGATACTTGGCCATCGGAACCCCCTTGATTCGTCGATCGCGACCATACGGTCCCGGCGGCCAGCTGTCACGGGCCCCAGCCCCGGAGTCCGCCTACCGGTTGACCGGTGACATGTCGGCGTAGCGGTCGCCCTTGGCCGGCGCCACTGTGTCGAGCACCGCCAGGTCCTCCTCGGTCAGCTCCACGCCGAGCGCGGCCACGTTCTCCTCGAGGTAGGCGCGCCGCTTGGTGCCCGGGATAGGGGCGACGTCGCGGCCGGCGGCGTGGACGAAGGCGAGCGCGATCTGGCCGGGCGTGCAGCCCTTGGCGGAAGCCAGCTGGTCGATTACCTCGAGGATCGCGATGTTGTCTGCCAGGTTGTCGCCCTGGAAGCGCGGCTGGTAACGGCGGAAGTCGGCTTCGTCGAGGTCGTCCAGGGAGCGCAACTTGCCGGTGAGGAACCCTCGGCCGAGCGGGCTGTACGGGACGAAGCCGATGCCGAGCTCACGGAGGGTGGGCAAGATCTCGGCCTCAGGGTCGCGCGACCAGATCGAGTACTCGGTCTGGAGGGCAGAGATCGGGTGCACGGCGTGGGCGCGCCGGATGGTCGCCGGCGCCGCCTCGGACAGGCCGAGGAAGCGGACCTTGCCCTGGGTCACGAGCTCGCCCATGGCGCCGACGGTCTCCTCGATCGGGGTGTCCGGGTCCACCCGGTGCTGGTAGTAGAGGTCGATGTGGTCGACGCCCAGGCGGGCCAACGACCCGTCGCATGACTGGCGCACGTAGTCGGGGCGGCCGCTGACGCCGCGCTTGGCCGGGTCGTCGGGGTCGCGCACGATGCCGAATTTGGTCGCGAGGACGGCTTCGTCACGGCGGCCAGCCAGGGCCCGGCCGACCAGCACCTCGTTGGTGTGTGGCCCGTACATGTCCGAGGTGTCGAAGAAGGTGACACCCAGGTCCAGGGCGCGGTGGATCGTCGCGGTCGACTCGGCGTCGTCCAGGGGCCCGTAGAAGTCGGACATGCCCATGCAACCGAGGCCCTGGCGGGACACCTCCAGACCCTGGCGGCCGAGCGCAATCGTCTCCATGGCTTGCTCCTCTCGGCGGACGGGCGTGGTGGGCTCACCCTACCGACGGTCAGCCGGGGCCCGGGTTGGTGGAGATCCTCTCCGCCGGTACGAAGACGGCGCAGCGACGCTCGGCGGCCATGACGCGGTCGAACTCGTCCCAGTCCTCGTGGTCGCCCCCGGCTGCCCGGAAGACCGACCGGATGAGCTCGGGCACTTGGAGGCCGAACGCCGTCCCGTCGTCGGGGCCGATCAGGCGCACGGGTCCGCTGACCGCCACCCATTCGAAGCCGCTCTTGAACACGAAGGTGGCCATGCCGGCGTCCCGCAGCAGCTGCAGCTTGCGGGTACCCCCGCCGACGACGGCGCCGACACCCGCCGTGCCGTCGATCGGGTCGTCGATGACGCCGGCGCTGACGACCGACGCCTGGACGGACCCGTCGGGCCGGGCCACGGCGAGGACGGCCAGATGATGGTCGGCGGCCGCCAGCCGCTGGACGAGCTCGAGATCGGCCATGCGTGCTGCCTCCTTCGTACGCTCGACCCGTTCTATCCGCACCGGCGGGTGGCCCGTGCGTCCCGGTGCCCCCGTCAGGCGGACTGGCTCCTCCCGCCGTCGTGGTGCTCCGCCGCCAGGTCGTCCAGGCGCCGTGCGTACTGGTCGGAGTCGATGTCGTAGGCCCACATGACGAGCGCGTCCTGGCCCGTCACCGGGTAGTAGTTCTTGCGCACCCCGACGGGGGCGAAGCCGAAGCGCCGGTACAGCGCCTGCGCCGGCTCGTTGTTGGTCGCCACCTCGAGCGAGAGGTGCCGGACGCCGTCGCCGCGCAGGGTGCGGACGCCGTCGATGATGAGCGTCGTGGCCACGCCGGAGCGCTGGTAGGCGGGAGCGGTGGCGATGGTCGTCATGTGGGCTTCGTCGTCGACGATGAGGAACCCGATGTAGCCGGCCATGACGTCGCCGTCCCACGCCGCCCGGTAGAGGCGGCCCCGGCGCAGGGCGAGCTCGGAATTGAACACCGCCGGCGACCATGGCTCGGGGAAGACGACCGCCTCGATGGGGAGCACGTGGCGGAGGTCGCGGCGCCTGAGCTTGTCGATCCTCAGCATCAGGTCCGCTCCGCGCGGGCAAAGTTGCTCTTTGCATCCGCCTCCCGCATGTAAAGAGGAACGATGCAACCTGGGTCAGCTGGCGGTTCCCCGGCGTCCAGTCTCCTCAACGCCAGGTTCAACAGGGCTTCCGGGGGTGGGAAGGACAGGGCGGGGGCCCGGATCTCGACACCGGGCACGGCGCCGAGGACCTTGGCGTAGCGCGCCGCGCCGTCGCCCACGGCCAGCACGGGAGCGTTACGCAGCAGTCCGCCCAGCGCCTCGGCCAGCGTCGCCGGCGAGAACAGCCCCGGTGCCATCCGTTCGGTCGTGGTGCGCCGGGACTCTATGTGGTGCACGGCGGCGAACACCTCGCCGCGCCGTGCGTCGACGCACGACAGCACCAGGCCGCGGTGGCCCGCCCGCGCCGCGCCCGCGGCCAGGATGTCGAGACTCGACGCGCCGACCACCCCGATGCCGAGCGCTTGCGCCAGCCCCTTGGCTGCGGCCACGCCGACGCGCAGCCCGGTGAAGAGGCCCGGGCCGACGTCGACCGCCACCACGTTCAGGTCGCCCGGCACCAGGCCGACCTGGGCCAGCAGGTGTTCGAGCGCCGGGGTCAGCGTCTCGACGTGGCGTCGCCGGCCCGTCAGCGCGAACTCGGCCTGCACACCGGCGCTCGTGCGCAGGGCCACGCCCACGGTCTCGGTCGCCGTCTCGATGGCCACGACGTTGAGTCGCGGCTGGGCCACCGTCACGTCGCCCCGACGGGCTCGAGTGCCGCGGCCACCTCGCCCGCACGCTCCGCCCACGCGCCGCGGCCGACGACGGTCACCCGGCGGGCGGTGGGCGAACCGGCGCCCGCCATGTCCAGCCGCACCTCGAGCGTGCTCTCGCCCAGCGCCGGCGCGGCCAGGTCGCCCCACTCGACCAGCGCCACGGCGTCCTCCTCCACCAGTTCGGCCAGCGCGAGGTCGACTACCTCGGCCAGCGTGCCCGTGCGGTAGACGTCGGCGTGGATCAGAAGGGAGACCGGGCTGGCCGCGCCACAGCGGTAGTGGCGCACCAGGGCGAAGGTCGGGCTGGTCACCGGTCCCTCGACCCCCAGCGCGGCCGCGAAGCCCTGGGCGAAGGCGGTCTTGCCCGCGCCGAGGTCGCCGACCAGCAGAACCATGTCCCCGGCGCGGCACAGAGGCGCCAGCCGGCCGGCCAGCTCCCGGGTCGCCTCGACCGAGTCGGTCGTGGCGCGCACGGGCCAGGGCCCGGTGCTCACGGGCTCGCCGCCAACAGCCGCTTGGCCCGCACCAGGTCGGCCCGCATCTCGGCCATGGCTTCGCCGCCGGCCCGCAGCACGTAGGCCGGGTGGTAGGTCGGGACGAGCTGGGCCGTGCCCCGCTCGAAGGCCTGCCCCCGCAGGGCACGGATGCCCTGGTTGCTCCCGAGCAGGAGCTTGGTCGAGAAGTTGCCCAGCGTGACGATGACGGCCGGCTCGATGAGGGCGATCTGTTCCTCGAGGTAGGGCCGGCAGGCCTCGATTTCGCCGGGCAGCGGGTCGCGGTTGTTGGGCGGCCGGCACTTGACGACGTTGGCGATGTAGCACTCGGCCCGGGTCAGGCCGATCTCCTCCCACATGAGGCGGTCGAGCAGCTTGCCCGAGCGGCCCACGAACGGCTCACCCGCGAGATCCTCCTCCCGCCCCGGCCCCTCGCCGACGAAGAGGAGGTCGGCCGTCGGGTTGCCGACGCCGAACACGACCTGGGTGCGCCCCTCGGCCAGCGGGCAGAGGGTGCACGTCGAGGCGGTGACCCGCAACTGCTCGAGGACGGCGGCGTCAGGCACCGGGCTGGGGGCGGTTGACCGGAATACGCGGCATGCGCGGCCCGACGCCGCACACCACCTCGTAGCTGATGGTGCCCAACAGGGCCGCCCAGTCGTCCGCCGTGATGCACTCGTCGCCCTGGCGCCCGAGGAGCACCACCTCGTCGCCGGCGCGCACGGCGTCGTCGGTGCCGCAGTCGACCACGACCTGGTCCATGGTGACCATCCCGGCGAGCGGTCGCCGCACGCCCCCGATCAGCACCTCGTAGCCGGCGGTGAAGAGCGCCCGGGGCACGCCGTCGGCGTAGCCGATCGGCACGGTGGCGACGAGCGAGCGCGCCGGGAGCGGACGGAGGCGGCCGTAGGAGGGGCGCTCACCGGCATCGAGCGTCTGCACCGCGACCACCTGTGCCTTGAGCGACATGGCGGGCCGCAATGACGCGCCGCCCGCCTGCTCGTCGAAGGCCTGTTGGACGCGCGGACCCGGCAGGTAGCCGTAGAGTCCCAGCCCGGTGCGCACCATGTCGTAGCGCGCGCGGGCGAAGGCCACGGCGCCCGCCGTGTTGGCCGCGTGCAAGACCGACGGCGCGATGCCGGCCCGGGCCAGGGTGGCGACGACCGCGTCGAAGCGGTCGAGCTGCGCCTCGGTGTAGGCCACGTCGCCGGCCTCGACCCCGTCGGCCACCGGCAGGTGGG
>DATNLP010000224.1:0-4911 GCA_035602795.1 Acidimicrobiales bacterium
GGCGGCGGCCGAGCAAGGAGCCAGCACCGCTGCCGCCTTTGGGTCCACGCCGGCGGCAGGCACCAGTGCTGCGTACCAGTTCATCGCCACGACAGGGGCCAACTCGCTCACTGCACCGCAGGTGACCACCACGACCGGGACGAGCGACACCGTGCAGGTGACGATCACCGGAAGAGCCCAAGTGATCATCCCCTGGTTGAGCCTGCAGGTGTCCGAAACCAGCGTCGAGCCGGTCCAGAAGTTCCGTGTCAGCGGATAGCGCACGCTACCCGAGCCGTTGGGACGACGAAGGCCAAGCCCTCGCCGAACTGGTCATCGTTCTGCCTGTGCTGTTGTTGGTGGCCCTTCTCATGATCTTCTTTGGACGGGTCGAATCGGCTCAAGGCGACGTCGAGGCCGCTGCCCGGGCCGGGGCCGAGGCGGCGGTCGTCCAAAGCAATGCCGCACTCGCCCAATCGTCGGCTACCGCGGCGGTCACTGCCACATTGGCCTCTGATCACGTGGCTTGCCCGTCCCCCACGATTGCCACCAACGTCGGGAACTTCATCTCCGGCGGCTCGGTATCAGTCACGGTTACCTGCGTGGCGAACCTCGCAGACGTAGCGGCCCCAGGGATCCCGGGCGCAAAGACGTTCAGCGCCACCTCCACCGCGCCTATCGACCCCTACACGGTCATCACCAGTGGGTTCAGCATTTCAGAAGGATCCCCAGGTTCGATCCGACCCATGAGTGGTGTCTCATGAGCACGATCCGAGCATTCACTGACGCCCGTCGACATCGACACTTCGACGAACACGGCCAGTTCCTCGTCATGGCGGTGATCTTCATGACCATGTTCCTCGCGCTCGCCGGGCTTGTGGTCGACGGCGGTAGTTATCTGAATGCAAACGAGGTAGCGGCAACCGAAGCCGCCCAGGCGGCTCGGGCCGGTGCCGCGGCCCTCAACCCGAGCCAGCTGCATGCCGCCACCCTCCAAATCAATGCCCCACAAGCGGTCGCTGCCGCGGAGAATGCCATGGCAGCGGCCGGTCATCCGGGGACCGCGTGGGTGATCGGCTCCACGGTCTACACCCACATCTCCTATGACCAGCCCACCCAGCTCCTTTCGATCATCGGCGTTACCAACATGCACGTCGACGTCACCGAGCAGGCAACCAACGTCGCTGGCGTCAGCTAAATCAGCGATCAGTTCAGAAATACCGAAGAGAGGATCGGCCATGTCTTCAAGTACCCGCCCCAGCCGGACGGAGATCGCAGAGGGTTTCGGCGCGCTGTTCGTCATTGCCGTCGGGCTTCTCGGCATCCCTCTGCTCCTCGCCACCATCGTCGGTTGGCCACTGCCCCACCACCTCCCGACGACCGGTCAGTTGCACTCGGCAGTCGGATCACAGATCCCCGACACGTTTTGGCCCAAGGCGCTCGCGGCGATCGCATGGTTGGCGTGGGGGTACTTCGTGTTCTCGCTCCTCACTGCCACGATCGATGTCATCCGGAGCCGCCGCCGAGGGACATGGCGCCGGGCCGCTGGAAGAACGTCGATGGCAGCATTGGTCTCCGCCGTTATTGTTCTTGCATCCATCCGAGGGTCGGCCGCGGCCCATCGAATCACCCCGCTGGCGGCCGTCACTGCTGTAGTTGATGCCTCCCCTTCCCCTGGCATCCTCCTGTCGGCCTCGTATTCCACAGCTCCCACCTACACCGTCGTCCCCGGAGACAGCCTGTGGGACATCGCTGAAACCCACTACGGAAATGGCGAACAGTGGCACTCCATCCATGCGGCCAACGTCGGGGTCGTACAGCCCGACGGACGGGCATTGGATGCCACCAACTGGATCTATCCCGGTTGGAAGCTCGCCATTCCCAATGGTCCGGCACCGGCACCGGCACCGGCACCGATCTCGGAGCTGGCCGATACTGCGGTTCCCGCTACCCCGGCAACCATCACCTGCACCGTCGTCCCCGGGGACAGTCTGTGGAGCATCGCTAAGACCTACTACGGCAACGGGAAGCAATGGCCCGCCATCTACGCCGCCAACGTCGGAGTCGCCCAACCCGGTGGCATGGCGCTGTCGGACCCGTCCCTCATCTACCCCGGCTGGACCCTCACGATCCCAGAGGCCACTTCTCCGCAACCAGCGTCATCCCTCCCGGCGGTAGCACCAGCCCAAGCCCCCGCCCCGTCTGTGCCCACTCCCCTGCCTCCAACAGCACCAGCTGTCGCGCCACCCACCGCTGCGAGCCCAACTTCGGTTCCGTTACCAACATCACACCCTGCATCGCACTCTATTTCGCAAGCTGTTCCGCACACTGCCCCAGAGCACCAACCGCAAGTGAATGGTCATCGCACCGGCTCGACTGTGCCATCCCACCTACCTACCGTGACCGCGCCGCTTGCCGCCACTACGCCTGTCGCTTCGGCCCATCAGCCCGAGCGGGACCGTGTCGAACCAGCCACCTCCCGCGTTCCGAACCAGCTTGGAGAGCACAGAGGAAGCCACGAGCTACCCGCCGTGGTAATCGGCGGGCTCGGCGGCCTCGCTGCTGCGGTCATCGCCCGTTCGCTGCGGCGACGTCGCCGGATTGCCCGCATCACGCTCCGTCCGGGGGAGATGATCGCTGCGTCTTCCGCTCCGATCCGCAACCTTGAGTCAGCCCTGGCCGCCCTCGTCGAGACCCCGGCCGTCGACTGGCTGGACCTCGCCATGCGCCATCTGACCCAGGTATCCGACGACCATCCGGGGTCGGTGCCACCGATCCGTCTGGTTCGAGTCGGTGCAGATGGGGTGGACCTGATCTTGGCCGAAGCGGCCGGGGTAGCCCCCGGCGCATTCGAGGTCGCAGAGGACGGATGGGCCTGGACTCTGCCCGCTACGAGCGACCTTGCCGCCCTGGCAGACACCAGCGAGTCCGTCGCTTGGTTCTCGGCCCTCGTGCCCGTGGGTGAGGACGAGGATGGCCAGACCTATCTCGCCCCGATCGAGCCCGGTGCGGTCCTCCCGGTCATTGGCCCCGGCGCCACCGAAGTACTTGCCGCGATGGCCACGACTGCCAATAGCTGGTCGTGGACGGACCATGTCACGGTCACGAGTGATCGAGCCAAAGCCACAGCTGCAGTCCAAGCGGGCCCTTTTGACCCGAGTGTGCAGCGGGATCGCGTGCTCTACGTCGGTTCACCTTCTGAGCTTGCCCCCGAGGTTCGCTCCGCCGTCGGCATTCTCACCTCCGACGACCTGGCGGGGAGCGATCTCTCGGTGCTCTGTCTCGGAGATGGCACCGTCGAGATCGCCCCGACACAGCTGCGCCTCCGGGCGTGCCGCCTGAACTCAGAAGCATCTGCGGGAATCGCAGAGGCGCTATCCACCGCAGAGACTCCCCCGAGCGTAGAGATCCCCGAACACGAAATGATGCTCGGAGGAGCTGTCGATCGCAACACCGAAGCCGAACCGGCACCACTTATCGCTGCGGCCCCTACGGGCGTGGTGCAACCCGAGCTCGAGCTGCGGGTGCTGACCAACGCTGCCATGATCATCGGCCCAAGCGAGGAGGCTATCGGCGGAAAAGGGCGCCACTTCGAGCTGATTGCCCTGCTGGCTCTGAGCGGCGGTCTCAGCAAAGAGGACGCTCGGGCCGCGATTTACGGTTCAGGCTCTAGCACCGAAAACGTCACGAACGTCGCCTCCCAGGCCCGCAAGATGCTCGGCACCGATTCCGATGGCCAACTGTTCCTGCCAGAGGCGAACTCAAAAGGAGTTCTCGCCCTCTCCCCTCGGGTCACTACTGATCTGACGCGACTGTGCGACACCGTGTCTCGCGCGACCACTGCCAATCCCGCCGAGGCCATCCACCGCTACACCGAGGGTCTCGATCTCATCGAGGTGACTCCGGGATCGCCCATCGACCACTCATGGAACTGGTGGATCCACTATGCCGCCATTGCCGAGAGAGCCGCTGTCGACGCCGCTTGCAACCTCGCCAGGCTCACGGTTGACACCAAGGGGGGCGTCGATGTCGCCCGCCATGGCATCAACAAGGCTCGCGCCGTTGCCCCCTACGCCGAAGAGCTCTACCGGTCGGCCATTGAACTGGCCGGGGTGGCAGGCAACCTGGGATGGGCACAGCGGGAGTGGGACGAGCTTCGTCGGATGCTGTCCGACTTGTCTCCTGGCGCGTTACCCAACCCCGAAACCGAAGCGATCTACCGTGCCGCCATGCAACCGCATCTCCCCGACGAAGACGGAGCAGAACAGACTTCCTATCCACTCGCCGCCGGCTTTCGTTGACGACGATGAATGGACTCTATTGATGACTGGGATTTCCGTCCGGATTGATGACTGGGATTTCCGTCCGGCCAATCCACTGGCCCCGGCCGTGCACTGCCCATGATCGATGGACAGGACGTTGACGTAGTAACAAGCCGGAGAGCTGTGCCCCGGAACGGCGAGTAGCCGTTAGCGATGCTTCGAGAGAGTCCCGGAGATTGCCCTGCACCACATCTCCTGGTGCTGAGTTCCGGACTGGTTCGCCTTCTTCGCCAGGAGGTTCAGGACCTTCAGCGCCTGATCAACCTTGATCTCTTGTCCAGTCTTTGTTCGTGCAGTCGATGCGTTGTTCATCAACACCACGACCATTTGACTCGCCATGTTGGCAGCATCCTCGTCCATGTGGTTGTGCAGCGACCACAAGAAGAGGTCTACCAGAAACGGATCGGTCGCGATCTCTTCGGCAACGTCGACAACGTTCATCGTCTGCCAGCGAGACAGCCGCATCTCTACGGTCTCGGAAGTCTCAGACATCACTGCCAGGTAGACAAGGAGTCCAGCGGTCGTCCGGTACCCGGATCCAATCCCGTACTGATCGTCCAATTCGCCCAACGCAAATGCACGGGCGTCGGAAGCATCCTGCTCCGGTACT
>DATNLP010000280.1:0-2436 GCA_035602795.1 Acidimicrobiales bacterium
GACGTTGAAGTCGTTGTCAGCGATGATCGGGTAGTTGGGCCGCGTTCCCTGCGTCTCCTCGATGTCGTCGGCCCAGGCCTCGTGGTCACCCGTGGCGTCGACCGAGAGGCCGATCACCTTGACGCCACGGCGGTCGAACTCGGGCTTGATCTTGGCCACGTAGCCGAGCTCGGTGGTGCAGATGGGCGTGAAGTCCTTGGGATGCGAGAACAGGACCCCCCACGAGTCTCCGAGCCAGTCGTGGAATCGGATCTTCCCCTCGGTGGTTTCGGCCTCGAAATCAGGGGCGGTGTCGCCAATGGTCAGGCTCATCGTGGGGCTCCTTTACATCGTGGGTTCTTCGGGCTTGGGTAACGGAGAGTAATCGGGCGCCCACACGAATGCCCGGGAGAAGCCAGAGCGTCCTACCGAGGAGCCTGGGGCTTCCGCCCAACGGTCCGGACCCCGTTTGGCGCCGGGCATCCAGGACGCCCTTGGGGCCGACACGGCTCAGAGCGGGCAGGCGGCCCGGGCCTCGTCGATCAGAGGCTCGACGTCCCGGCCGAGTACGACCGAAGACTTCTGGGCGGACTGCGCCGCCTGCGCGTACAGATCGAGATAGCGCTCACGGGTCCCGTAGCGCTCTCGCACCTTCTCGACCGGAAACGCTTGGTGGAATCCGACGAGCCGGGCGAAGGCGTCGGGCGCCTGCCGGATTGCGCTGTTGTGGGCGACCGGGACGTCGACCTGCGGCAACCGGATGCCGCCGCGGGCGATGCCGTCCTCGTCGCGCACGATCTCCGGAGGGCTGCCGGCGAACTCGATCGGGGCCTGCACCGGCGGCGCCACGCCGTCGGTCATCCAGGCCTGCAAGTGGTGCAGGGCGGCGTCGACGACGGGCGCCGGCGATACCTGGTTGACGGCCAGCATGCTCTCGTCGATCGGAATCGAGTATCCGAAATCACGCTCCATCCGCGGCGCCGAGGAACGTATCCCCTGCAGCGAGACGTGCGAAGCCCCGGCGATCTCCCAGTAGCGGTAGTCGTCCGTGTCGGGCTGGCGCACCCCGATGCACGACGTGGCCTCGCACTCGGTGTTGACGACCATGACCGGGACACCCAGGTCGTCACGGAGCAGGTGCAATCCCTCCGGTATCCGAGGCGAGCTCCCGTCTGTTGCTGCGGCCCGGACCGTCATGACGGCGTCGCCCACCTCGAGCGGTGTTCCCCCACCGAAGTAGAGCAGGAGGAAGAAGGCGTCGAACAGCCCCTCCGTGGGCTGCACCGCGTTCAGGTAGGTGGCGAGCCGGGCCGCCGACTGGGATGCGCCCATGGCGACCAGCCGCCGTACGTCGAGGCCACCCATGGGGTCGACGCCTTCTCGCGGGCGTCCGGGTGCGACGCTACCCGCCGCCTGCGTGAAGATGTCGTAGGAGTAGTCGTCGCCGGCGATGGACAGAGACCCGTAGCGCTCCGGGTCCCACGCCGCCAGGCCCTGCGGGTCGTCCCCGGTGCCGTGGACGCCGACCCGCTGGGCCGAGACCGCCGCGACGGCGTAGCCGCCTTCGAAGACCTCCGCGCTGTCACCACCCCCGAAGTTCTCGTAGCCGGCGGAGACGTTGTTCCACAGCACCAGCACCGTCCCATTGAACGCGGCCGGATCCTCGGGCCGCAGCACGACCATGCGGGTCCGGAAGGGCGCCGTTCCCGCGGGCTCGACCGCCCAGCGCCCGTTCGCCCCCAGCTCGGACCCTGCCGCCGGCGCGTACCGGGTCGCGTCTCCGTCGAGGAAGAACTCCTCCTGCCGATAGCCGAGCGCGGCCAGGTCGGCCGTCGGCCCGGCGAACGCCCAGCCGTGAGAGCCACCAGTCACCGGTCCGATCACGCGCATCCTTGCCTCCCCATGCGACGGCGTCACTCCGCCTCATGCCCTGCGTCTCTCCTGCACGGTACCCGAGCCGTCTCGGTCCCTCCCTCGCATCACCGCGAGCATGGTGGGAACATGCGGGCAACGCAACGACGACAGGAGGCTCTCGCCATGCCGGAATTCAGCAGTTTCGACGGCACCGAACTCTCCTACGAACAAGAAGGGCTCGGGCGGCCGGCCGTCCTCCTGCATGGCTTGAGCGCTGACACCGACCTGAACTGGAAGGCACCGGGCATTTGGGGGGCGCTCGTCGACGCAGGCCACCGCGTCATCGGGTTCGACGCCCGCGGTCACGGCCGGTCCGGCAAGCCGCACGACCCGGCGGCCTATGAAGACGGCGCCATGGTGAAGGACGTGACGGCCCTCCTGGACGCACTGTCGTTGGACCAGATCGACCTGGTCGGCTACTCCATGGGCGCCTCGACCGCCCTGCAGTTCGCGGGCCGGGACCAGCGCGTCCGGCGCCTGGTGCTCGGGGGGATCGGCGGCGACCCGCATGTGTGGGGGACGCCCGACGACAAACGCGCCGCC
>DATNLP010000300.1:0-2875 GCA_035602795.1 Acidimicrobiales bacterium
CAGGTACCAGATGTGCACGACGGGCGCGGCCAGCTCAATGTGCCCCATGCGGTCGCGACGGACCTTGGACCGGGTGACCTCCACGCCACAGCGCTCGCAGATGATGCCCTTGAAGCGCACCCGCTTGTACTTGCCGCAGTAGCACTCCCAGTCCTTGGTCGGGCCGAAGATCTTCTCGCAGAAGAGTCCGTCCTTCTCCGGCCGCAGCGTCCGGTAGTTGATCGTTTCCGGCTTCTTGACCTCGCCGTTGGACCAGCCGCGGATGGAGTCGCCCGTGGCGAGTCCAATGCGCAGCTGGTCGAAGGTATTGACGTCCAGCGCCATCAGTTGAAGCTCCTCTCTGCGGCGCGCCGCTCGTCTTCCTCGTCGGACCCCCGCTCGTTGCGGCTGATGTCGATGCCCAGCTCCTCAGCGGTCCGGAAGACGTCTTCATCCAGTTCGTGCATTTCGATCTCGCGGCCGTCGACCGCCAGCACCTCGACGTCGAGGCACAGCGACTGCATCTCCTTGATCAGAACCTTGAAGCTCTCTGGGATGCCCGGCTCGGGGATGTTCTCGCCCTTGACGATGGCCTCGTAGACCTTGACCCGGCCCAGCACGTCGTCCGACTTGATGGTCAGCAGTTCCTGCAGGGCGTAGGCGGCGCCGAAGGCCTCGAGGGCCCACACCTCCATTTCGCCGAAGCGCTGGCCACCGAACTGGGCCTTCCCGCCCAGGGGCTGCTGGGTGATCATGGAGTACGGCCCCGTCGAGCGGGCGTGGATCTTGTCGTCGACCAGGTGGGCCAGCTTCAGGATGTACACGTAGCCGACCGAGATCGGGTTGTCGTACGCCTCGCCGGTCCGGCCGTTGTACAACGTGGCCTTCCCGTCGTCGTGGATCTGGACGTCGCCGTTGGCCGAGTCCGAGTTGAGCGTCCCGAAGACGGCCTTGATCGTCGGGTGCGACCCCGCGTCCTCGGCCTCGTCCCAGTGCGCCCCGTCGAAGACCGGCGTGGACACCCAGGCCGCCGGCTCGGTGCGGGGGCGGGTCTTGCGATCCGCCCCGTCGCCCTTGGCCGACGTGCCGACACCCTCGTTGACCACCACGCCCTCCCAGCCGTGCCGGGCGGCGTAGCCCAGGTGCGACTCGAGCACCTGGCCCACGTTCATCCGGCTCGGCACGCCGAGCGGGTTGAGAATGATGTCGACCGGCGTCCCGTCGGACAGGTACGGCATGTCCTCGACCGGGAGGATCTTGGAGATGACGCCCTTGTTGCCGTGACGGCCGGCCAGCTTGTCGCCCTCGGAGATCTTGCGCTTCTGGGCCACGTAGACGCGGACCAGCTGGTTCACGCCGGGCGGCAGCTCGTGGGACTCCTCCCGCGAGAAGACCCGCACGTCGATCACCTTGCCGTACTCACCGTGCGGCACCTTGAGCGAGGTGTCGCGGACCTCCCGCGCCTTCTCGCCGAAGATGGCCCGCAGCAGGCGCTCCTCGGGCGTCTGCTCGGTCTCACCCTTCGGCGTGACCTTGCCCACTAGGACGTCGCCCGGCTCCACCTCGGCGCCGACGCGGATGATGCCCCGGTCGTCCAGGTCGGCCAGGATCTCCTCGGAGAGGTTCGGGATGTCCCGGGTGATCTCCTCGGCGCCCAGCTTGGTGTCGCGGGCGTCGACCTCGTGCTCTTCGATGTGGATGGACGTCAGCACGTCGTCGCGGACCAGCCGCTCGGAGAGGATGATGGCGTCCTCGTAGTTGTAGCCCTCCCACGGCATGAAGGCGACCAGGAGGTTCTTCCCGAGCGCCAGCTCGCCGTTGTGGGTCGACGGCCCGTCGGCCAGCAGGTCGCCCGCCACCACGGACTGACCCTCGGCCACCAGCGTGCGGTGGTTGATGCACGTGTTCTGGTTGGAGCGGCGGAACTTGGACAGGCGGTACACCTTGCGGCCCAGCGTCGTGCCGAGGCGGTCCTTCTGCCCGGAGGTGTACTCGACCGTGATGGAGTCGCCGGAGATCTCCGAGACGGTCCCGTTGCCCTCGGCCAGGAGCACGTCGCCGGCGTCCCGGGCGGCCCGGGCCTCGACACCGGTGCCGATGTAGGGCGCCTCAGGCACCACCAGCGGCACGGCCTGCTTCTGCATGTTGGCGCCCATCAGGGCCCGGTTGGCGTCGTCGTGCTCGACGAAGGGGATCAGCGCGGTCGAGACCGACACGATCTGCTTCGGCGACACGTCCATCAGGTCGACCTCGGACGGCGGCACGAAGTCGATCTCCGACGTCGTGCCGTAGGAGCCGCCCACCGACCCCATGCGCACGCCCGTCCCTTGCGGGCCGCGCCGTACCAGGACGCGCTCTTCGGTGAAGCGGCCATCGGCGTCGATCGGCGCGTTGGCCTGGGCGATGACGTGCTCCTCCTCCTCGTCGGCGGCCAGATACGACACCTCGTCGGTGACCCGGCCGTCCCGCACCGCCCGGTACGGCGTCTCAATGAAGCCGTACTCGTTCACCCGGGCGTAGGTCGCCAGCGACCCGATCAGTCCGATGTTCGGGCCCTCGGGCGTCTCGATCGGGCACATGCGGCCGTAGTGCGACGTGTGTACGTCACGCACCTCGAATCCGGCCCGCTCCCGCGACAGGCCGCCCGGCCCAAGCGCCGACAAACGGCGCTTGTGGGCCAGCCCCGACAGCGGGTTGTTCTGGTCCATGAACTGCGAGAGCTGCGAGGTCCCGAAGAACTCCTTCACCGCCGCTACCACGGGGCGGATGTTGATCAGGGTCTGCGGGGTGATGGCCTCGACGTCTTGGGTGGTCATGCGCTCGCGCACGACCCGCTCCATCCTCGAAAGTCCGACCCGCACCTGGTTCTGGATCAACTCGCCCACCGAGCGGATGC
>DATNLP010000343.1:0-3346 GCA_035602795.1 Acidimicrobiales bacterium
GGCGGCGCAGGCGTCGGGCGAGCCGGCGACCAGGTGGCGCACGAAGGCCTTGGGCGGGAGCCGGTACAGATTCGAGAGCCAGGCCGCGCCCCGCTCGGGGGCCGCCTCGTCCTCCCCCACGTAGGCGAAGACGACGACGCCCGCCTCGACGGCGTCGGGGGGCCGTCCGGCCTCGGCCGTCTCCCGGCGCAGCTCGGCCAGCGCGGGCCCGTAGTCGTCGGCCGTGAGGAAGAGCGGGACCCAGCCGTCGCCCACGGCGGCGGCCCGCCGGCGAGCCGCCACGCTCGAGCCGCCGATCCACACGGGGACGTCCGGCGAGGTCGGCTCCTGCACGTAGTCGGAGGGCGCGTCGCTGCCGCCGGCCCAGGCGGCGCGCAGCTCGCCGATGCCGAGGTCCATCAGGCGGCCCCGCCGGTGGAAGTCGACCCCGGCGCGGACGTACTCGCCCTCGTGGCTGCCGACTCCCAGGCCGAGCACGAATCGGCCGCCCGAGAGGAGCTGGAGCGCCGTGGCCTGCTTGGCCACGGCGGCGGGCCGGCGCAGGGGCAGCTGGAGCACACAGGTGCCCAAAGTGGGCCGGCTGGTGGCGCCGGCGGCCACGGCGAGCGTGGTGAGCGACTCGCCCATGGGGTGGGGCCAGAACAGGTGGTCGACGGCCCACAGGGAGTCGGCCCCCGTGGCCTCGGCCCGGCGGCACAGCTCGGCCACCTCGGCCGCCGAGCCGGTAGTACTGGAGGTACTACCGTTGGGCGCGACGAGTTCTCCCTGCGTGGTGGGGGGGAGGATCAGCCCGAGCGTCGGAGGCGGCGCTCCACTTCCTACCGGGATCACACCGACATAGTACGCCGGTGTCGGCGGGCTTTCTATTCCGCCGGGGCGGCGGGTGCCCGGACGGGACCGCCGGCCTCGGGGGGCGCGTCCACGACGGCCAGCGTGCAACGCGCCTCGCAGATGGCGCGCCCGTCGTCGTCGGTCAGCGCGATGCGCCAGACCTGGATGGTGCGGCCGACCCGAATGGGGGTGGCCTCCGCCGTCAGGTGGCCGTCGCGCAGCGAGCGGAGGTGGCTGGCGTTGAGCTCGATCCCGAGCACGCCCTTGTCCGGGCCGGCGTTGATCGCGCCGCCGAAGCTGGCGGCCGACTCGGCCAGCAGCGCCGAGACCCCGCCGTGGAGGATGCCGTAGGGCTGGTGCACCCGCGAGTCGACGGGCAGGCGCAGGACGACGCGCTCGGGGCTGGCCTCGACGGTCTCGACGTCGAGCAGACCGTGGATGCCCGTGGTCTGGTCGGGCAGCGAGGACGCGGCGCCGCTACCGGGCGGAAGGGGAGTGGTCACCGCCGGACTTTAGTGGTGCACCGATAGTGTGAGCGCGTGGCCGACGTGGTCGACCTGCGCAGCGACACCGTCACCCGTCCCACACCTGCCATGCGGCGCGCCATGGCGGAGGCCGAGGTGGGCGACGACGACTATGGCGAGGACCCGACCGTGCGCGCCCTCGAGGAGGCGTTCGCCGAACGGGTGGGCAAGCCGGCCGCGCTTTTCGTCGCCTCGGGCGTGATGGCCAACCAGGTGGCGGTGCGGGTGCTGTCGTCGCCGGGCACCGCCGTGGTGGCCGGTCGCCGCCAGCACGTGGTGGCCTACGAGTACGGCGCGGCCGCCCTGAACTCGGGCGTGCAGTTCATCGCACTGGACGACGGCGACGGCATGCTGCGCGCCGACGACGTGCGCTGGGCCCGCCAGGCGTCGGAACACCACCAGCCCGCGGTGTCGCTCGTGTGCGTCGAGAACACGCACATGGCGGCGTCGGGGGCGCCGTGGACGCCGGCCGGCCTGCGCGCGCTGGCGGAGGCGGCGGGCCCGGTGCCCATCCACATGGACGGGGCGCGCCTGTTCAACGCCGAGGCGGCCACCGGGGTGGCGGCGGCCGAATGGGCGGCGGCGGCTACCACGGTGATGTGCTGCCTGTCCAAGGGGCTGTGCGCCCCGGTGGGCTCACTGTTGGCCGGCGGCGAAGACGTGATCGCCGAGGGCCGCCTGGCCCGCAAGCGGCTCGGGGGCGGCATGCGCCAGGCCGGCGTGCTGGCCGCGCCCGGGCTGGTGGCGCTGCGCGACATGGTGGCGCGGCTGCCCGAGGACCACGCACGGGCGGCGCGGCTGGCCGCGGCGGTGGCGGAACGCTGGCCCTCGTGCGGTCTCGACCCGGCCACGGTGCGCACCAACATCGTGACCTTCGCGCACGGCGAGCCGGACAAGCTGCTGGCGCACCTGGACGGCCACGGGGTCCTGGCGCACTCGATCGCGCCGGGGGTCATGCGCTTCGTGACGCACCGCGACGTCGACGACGCCGGGGTGGACCGGGCCGTCACCGCGCTGGAGGACGCACCGTGAAGGTGCGCATCGGCATCAGCGCGGGCGGCGAGAGCCTGGACGCCGAGGGCATGGCGGCCCTCGGCCAGGGCATCGCCGAGGCCGGGTTCGACTCGCTGTGGCTGCCCGAGGTCCTGACCCGCCCGGGACCGGACCCGTTGGTCGGCCTGGCCTGGGTCTCGGGCGCCTGCCCGACGCTCAAGATCGGGACCACCATGCTGCTGCCCGGGCGCAACCTGGTCCGACTGGCCAAGGCGGTGGCCACGCTGGACCGCCTGTCGGGTGGCCGCTTCCTCCTGACCTTCGTGCCGGGGCTGGTGCTCGACGGTGAGCGCAGCGCCATCGGCCTCAGCACTGCGGACCGGGCGGCGCAGATGGACGACGCGCTGCCGGTGCTGCGGCGTCTGTGGGCGGGCGAGGAGGTCAGTCACGACGGGCCGGCGGGCTCGTTCGCCGGGGTGTCCGTCTCGCCGCGTCCGGCCCAGGACCCCTTCGACGTGTGGCTGGGCGGCAACGTGCCCTCTGCGCTCGAGCGGTGCGGCCGGCTGGCCGACGGGTGGATCCCCGCCTTCTGCACGCCGGGCGACGCCGCCGACGGCAAGGCGGTGATAGAGGCGGTGGCGGCCGAGCACGGGCGCGCCATCAGCCCGGAGCACTTCGGGGTCAGCCTGGCCTACGCGCCCGAGGGCACCGACGTGGCGGCGCTCGCCTCGTCGCCGCTGGCCCGGCGGGCCCGGGGCCGGCCGCTGGGCGAGCTGATCCCCGTCGGGCTGGCCGGGCTGCGCGCCATGGTCGAGCGTTTCTGCGAGGTCGGCTTCTCGAAGTTCATCGTGCGGCCCATGGCGCCGCCGCCGGAGTGGCTCGGCGAGCTGGAGCGGCTGGCCGGGGCGGTCGGGAGCCTGCAGACGTGACGGCGACGGACGCCACGCGGCGGGAGGCAGCGCTGGACTTCCTGGGTCGCCACGACGCCGCGGGCACGC
>DATNLP010000353.1:0-10122 GCA_035602795.1 Acidimicrobiales bacterium
GTGCACCAGCCGATCGACGACCACTTCCTTTTGAAGTACCGGGCCCTGCTCGACGCAGAAGACCTGGCGTTCGACGAGCTCGAGCACGCGTGCGAAGAAGGCGACCGCATGCAGTTCGACAAGGACATGGTCGATTGGCACAACGCCCTCGAGCACAAGCTCCTCTTCCTGGCCAACCACGGCATCGAGGTGAAGCTGCCCGTCCTGGGCTGATCGACCGGCCTCCGCGCCGGTCCCGCAGGACGACACCCCCAGAGCACCGCGTGCGATGCTTCGCGCCCGGCCGCACAATGGCGCGCGCCCGCCGCGGCATACGGGGTCCGGCTACGCAAAGTGTCGCGATACCAGAAGGAATGCCGCGTCCCGTCGAACCAGTAAGCCGATCCCATTGGCAGCCCTCACCGGCTTTGCACCAAAAGGGTCCAGGTCAGGTGACTAATGGTGCATCCTGAAGTCCTGCACCAAAACGCCCTAGGCCGAGCGACCCACGTCCCACTTGTTGATGGTGATGTACGGGCCGTCATAGCCCGTCCGATCCATGCTGTGGTAGTGCCGGAAGGTGCGGTCCTTGATCCCTCCAAGGCCCTCCTTCAGGAGTGCTTCGTTGACACCGACCAGCTTGAGGCGCGGCACGCTTGTCTTGTAGATCTCCCAGCCGCGAGCCGCTACCCCGGTTTTGGCGTTACTCATCTGCCTGTTCTCCTGACCCGGAGACTGGCTTCGACACACTGGCCCAGGCTGACTAGCCTGGGTCTTCCTGTAGTGGTTGGAGCCAACTCCGACGTGAACAAACCCTGGGCCGGATTTCGGCCCAGGGTTTGTTCATTTCACGATGGATTCTACCTGACGGCGGTTCGCTCCAGTGGACCCTCGAAGCGTTGCCATTTCTTGCGAATGTCCTGCAAGTGGCTCTGCGCGCGATGTGAATTTGATCTGTTTTGCTATGCGCGCGTCTTGACACAACATGCTTGTAACTACTACCATGTGGTTTATGAGTGCAAAGCCTCGGACAACAACCGCCGTCCGCTTTCCCGACGAGCTTCACGAGCAGTTGAGGATCGCAGCCGAGGAGCGGGATCTGTCCATCAACTATCTGGTGGTGAAGGCCGTGGAGGAGTTTCTTCCCCGCCTGCTACCGGTCGAGGAATTCAGCCTCACTCGCGCGAGCTAGCTCACTCCAAAGGCTGGAGTTTCCAGCCCGATTTCGTGGATGCAAGCAATCAGCACGCAGAGGTTGTGTGCGATGACCTTGCACAAAACCTCGTTCATCTGACCGACTTCGGACTTGGAGCGAACCGAGTCCCCAAACTTGCGCTTGATCATGGAGAACACGGTCTCGACGTTCGACCGCTTGTGGTAGTGGGCCAGGAAGGTGTCTCGCTGGTAGGCGAAAAGGTGCTGCATCTTGTAGAAGATGCTCATGGTGCCTGGCAAGGACGGCTGAACGGCAGTAAAGGCCGGGATGTGGCCGCGGAAGGGGATGTAGGGCGTTCCGCCTGCGTCCTCAACCGCTTGCATGTTCTTCTTGGAGCAGTACGCCTTGTCGGCGGTTACGTCCCGAATGTCGAAGTTCTCAACCGTTGTGGCGAGGGTGGGACGGAAGTAGAGCGTGTCATTGCTGTAGGCACCCGACAGCTCTACGGCGGTCACGATGTTGGTACGCACTCCCGTCATGGCGTGGAGCTTCACCCACTCCTGCCGGACCCGCTCTTTGCCCCACTTGTGGTCGTACCAGCGCACGAACCGGCTGGTGCTGAATCCAGTGGAGTCCACCGCGAAGTCGGTCTCAACCTCTTTCAGCGGGAGTGCAGAAATCTCAACAAGCTGCCGCAAAGCGGGCGTCATTTCGGGCGAGCGCAGGTAACGCAGGACGGTGTTGAAATGCGGGTCGGCTTCGGTCAGACCGTTCGCCTTGTCCTCGCGAACGTCGGTGTCGAAACGCCGAGCGGACAGTCCCGCGTAGACGCGATGGACCGCGGCGAAGGCCATATCGCTCATGGGCATCCGCGGGCGCCCCTTCCCTTGCGGGGGGTTCTCAATGAGAGAACAGAGGTCGCGGAGCATTGGCAGGAAACGCTCTTTCTCTTCGGTCTGAGCGGCGTTGTAGGCCGTCCAGTCCTGGGTGTAGGTCACGCGCACGGTCTCGGTCAGAACGGAGCCGTCAGGGTTCTCACGCTTGCGGACGATCTCGACGGCGAAGATGTGCTTGCAGGCCCGGCCGCGGGTCTCAAAGTCAGGGCAGGTGCAACGCAGGCCGAGCGATTCGGGGACGTTCTGGCGCACGTTGTAGGAGCCCAGCCCACTCTGCGAGGGGACCGTCCAGCCGTGGCTCTTGGAGTAGCGCAAACGCTCTTTGGCTGCGATTTCCAAACCCCTGAGTTCTCTTGCGTCCATTTGCCTGTACCTCCGAGTATATCCTTAATAGGAATATACACCGGGTGTACCTTGAAGTCAATACCTAGGAGGTATATAGTTGAGACAGACAACCGAGACTCCTATATGGGAGGGAATGGTGAAGGTCCAGGTCTGGGCTTGGAAATGCGAGCGGTGCGACCACGTCTGGATGCCGCGCGAGGACTCTCCGGCAGAGGGGCCGCGGGTGTGCCCGAAATGCAAATCCCCCTACTGGGACAGGCCCCGCAAGCCGAAAAAGACTTAGGCTGTAAGAGGCGTGCGGGTGACCAGGGTCGAACTGGCGCTACCGGGGTCAAGGCCCGGGGTGCTGACCGTTACACCACACCCGCATGGAGAGATGGGTCCGGGAGGGTTGGGCCGCAAACTTGGCCCTCCCGGATTCGCTCAGAAGGGCTCTTCGTCGAATCCGTAACCTCCTTCCGACGAGCGGATCCGGTCGGGTTCGTACGAGTAGGCGACGTAGTTGCGGGTTACGTACTTGACGACATCCGACTCGTCCGAGTCTGCGACCAGCCGTTCAAGGGCTGCCCGAACAGCATTGGCCGGGTTGTCCGAATCAGGAAGCCAGCCACGCTTTCTCAACTCGCCCACGCACTCGCTAACCCGCAACTCTTCGTTCGGGTGTTCCTGAAGAATGAGATGCACGGCTTCAGCTCCGCGAGGCCGGCCCTCCTGCTCGCCCTCGGCGGGCGGCTCATCGGCAGCGTTCAGGACCTCCAGGGTGACGTTGTCCAGCATGGACGCAAGGTCTGGGTAGAGGGCGATATAGCCCTTGATGATCTGTCTGAGCCCGACCAGCTTCCGTTGGCCGTGGGCAATCTCAAGGGCCGTCAGGACCAGCTCTGTGCCCAGCTCTCGGACAGCCTGTTCGGCTTCCTTGTTCTGCACGCTCCTAGAGTAGCAACTATCTCCACTTTGCGGGGGGCAACTCCGAGGGAACTTTTAGGTGCAACTGAGTTCCTTCTGGTGCAGACCAGGGCTTTAGGTGCAAAGCCGCCCTCACCGGCCAGACGTGGCTCCAGCCTTCACTCCAACCCGATGGAGGCCGCCACGTCACGTACCGTCGCCTCGAAGAGCGTTGCGGGGTCCCCGATGGTGTTGCGCCAATGGCCGAACACCTCCAGGCTGACAATGCCGATGAGGGTGGTCCAGGCCTGGACCACCCGCACCACCTTGGCGACCGGCATGCCGGGCAAGAGCCCCTTGCTGACGGGCGCGACGGCGTCCCGCAACTCCGCCGTTACGTCGCCTCCCGGCGCCGGCTGCAGCCGTCCCGCCTCGTTGGCCTCGACCACCGGGCGTACCATCACCGCCGCGATCCGGGCGTAGGGCACCACGGTGTCCTCGGGCGCCTGGTAGCCCGGCACCGGGGTCCCGAAGATGAGGCCCCACTCGTGTGGGCGCCCCAGGGCCCAGTCGCGCACCGCCCGGGGCACCACCAGGAAGCGCTCGGCGTCCGGTGCCTCCAGGCTCTTCGCGTCGTCGGCCGCCGCCTCGGCCGTCTCGGCGAGTGACTCGTAGGCGGCCAGGATCAGCGCGTTGAGCAGCGCGTCGCGCCCGTCGAAGTAGCGGTAGAGGGCCGAAGGCGCCATACCCAGGTCACGAGCGATGGAGCGCAAGGACAGGGCAGCCGCGCCCTCCCGGCCGAGGTGCTCGCCGGCCACGGCCAGGATCTCGGCCGTCATCTCCTCTCGCACCCGATCGCGGGCCGTGCGCGGAGCCGAGACCGTCATCCGCCCAGTGTGACGGTTCCAGAACGAGAACACAAGTACTTGACAAGAACAATGTTCACGCTTACCATCACTGTTCATAAAGTCCGACACGACCACCCAGGAGGCCTCGATGACCACCATGACCATCCCCACCACCGGTACGGCAGAGTCCCCGGTGGCCGCCCACTACCGGAGCCCCGACTGGTTCACCCGTCACGTCTTCAACAGGGCCGTCAAGGGACTGACCCGTCTCGGCCTGAGCGTCTGGGGCTCCCGGGTGCTCGAGCACCGGGGGCGCACCACCGGCGAGCTTCACCACACGCCGGTCAATCTGCTCACGTTCGAGGGGACCGAGTACCTGGTGGCGCCGCGGGGCGAGACCCAGTGGGTGCGCAACGTGCGCCACTCAGGGGGCCACATGGTGCTGATCCTCGGGCGCCGTCGCCGCATCTGCACCGCCAGCGAGTTGGCGCCGGCCGACAGCATCGAGGTCCTGCGCGCCTACCTGCGCAAGTGGAAGTTCGAGACGGGCATGTTCTTTGACGGCATTTCGCCCGACGCCGGCGACAATGAATGGCTCGCCGTCGCCGCCCGCCACCCCGTCTTCGTGCTGCGTTGAATACGGCACATGGGTGAGATCGAAGCGACCCGATAGGGAGCCAGGATCGCCGGATCCGATCGGGGTCCAGCGGGTCTTTTCGGGATCGGGGAATCGTGCCTTGCGTCTCCTCGCCGGCAATGAACTGCGAGTCGGCGGCGCCGTTCCGGGCGTCATCCAATTGCAATGAGGTCCTCAGGGGGGTTCCAGGTTCCTCAACGCCTAGATCCAGGCCATCGGACCAGGGTTGTGTCGTGGACGCCATTGTTTTGGAGTCATGCCACAGCACCTGGATCTTCGACACTGAGCACAGGCAGTACTGCCGCATCTTGAAAGGCATCGAAGTCGCGGATCGACCGGTGAGCACCGAATGGCGTCCGTTCTGGGGTCTCCATCTCGAGCCGGGGATCGAGACCTTCACCATTTACCTGAACGCGGCCCACACCCGTCAGATCCAATCCTGGAGACACACGCGAGATTGCGCTCAATGTGGTGGTCACGACACAGCCGAACTTTCGATCGACGACATCCTTCGCGTCGTCCATCTGTGATTCGCGACCGCCGGTTGATCGGAGGCCCGGCGATCCCGCCCGGGCCCCCGCCCCGGCGACGGATCTGGGCCACTCCCACTGCTTCATGTCCGAGTGGACAAGAATGCCCGCAATGGCATTCGGACAACAGTCAGGTCCACCGGCCTCCGCAAAGCGGGTGAGAGAGCTTCTCGACCTCCTCAAAGAAGCCGGACATTCGGACTTTCGCGACGCACGAGGCCCCATGGGCTTTACGCAGCGTCAGGCGGCGGGAAAGTTCTCACGCGACGAAGCGGAAACGTTCATCGCCCAGCTACTGGACGCAGAGTCCGACGGGAGTGTCGCCATCGCCGCCCCGGCGTGGCGGCAGTCCGCCCAGGAGAAGGTGCTGAGCGCGCTGCCTTCTCAACAGCTCGCTGACGAGCTTCGTCGTCGCGGCTGGACGGCCATCGAACCCTAGAGCCAGCGGTCGGCGGACACCCGCTTCCGCTGGTTGAGCGGAGCTGAAAGACTCCAGGCCGTGCCCTCGATCTCCGGTCGTGTCGAGGTCAATCTGACCGTCCGTGACCCTTCGAGCAGTGCCACTTGGTATTCAGACCTTTTGGGCCTAGACGAGCTGTACGACTTCCTGGGTGAGGACGGGCGAATGCGTTACATCGCCCTCGTCGAGCCGAAGAGTCAGCTCGTCCTGTGCCTCGTCGGTCACCAGGAGCATTCCGGGGAACGCTTTAGCGAGTTCCGCACGGGTCTCGATCACCTGGAGTTCTTGGTGGAGCGCCGAGAAGACCTCGACGAATGGGCGGAGCGGCTGGATCGACTCGGCATCGAGCATTCAGGGGTAAAGGAGCCCGGGTACACGCACAACGCAATGCTGACCTTCCGTGACCCTGACAACATCCAGCTGGAGTTCTTCTGGAGGGCACCCGCTCACTGAGTTGTCGGGCGCATTCATCCGGCTGGATCTGGCTCCGTGCCCCGCTCGCACGAAACGTCCCCAGAAGCGCCGGACCCGGCGTCGTGGGTGAGCTCAGTATGGGCCGGACACCGGGCCTCCTGAATGTGGGTCAGACCGAATGTTCAGCCTGCTCGAATCGACGACGGGTCCACGCCCACGCCGCCGGCCGCGCTGCTGGCGTACACGGCGAGCGCGAACCGCAAGACCTCGACGGCCTCTTCCGCACCCCAGAACAAGGGTCCCTCGCCGGTACGGAGCCAGCGCAGCCAGTGGCGTCCGGAGTTCCGGAAGCTGCTGGCCCAGTCGTCGTCCAGCGCATGGTATGTCCTCAGCTCGCCGTCAACGTAGGTCTCGAGGCTCGGTTGTTGAATACCCCGGCCGGTGCACCGGTTCACCCGTGAGTAGCCGCGCCGACCCGTCACCTCCCACCGCTCGTCATTGGTGTAGTAGTCGGACCGGAGGTACATGTCGGGGGCCAAGGTGATGTCCCACACGCCGCGGATGCCGTTCTGGTGCTCCCAGACGATGGTGGTCGGCGCGTCGACCTCGATATCCGGCAGGACCTCGGTGCCGCCGACCCAGGCCCGAACCTCCCGCAGCGGACCGAAGAGCCACAACGCTGTCGAGAGCTTGTGCCAGCCGTCGTCGAACACCAAAATGCCCCTGCCGCGACGCATCTGGGCGAACTGCCACTCGAAGCTGGACCGGGGCACGTCCCAGCCGCCACGGCCGCTGCCCACCATCTTCATGTGGTAGCCGCTCACGGCGCCGAGGTCCCCCGCCTCGACCGTCTCCTTCAGTCTCTGCAACGGCTCATAGAACAGATAGTTCTCCATCACCCGCAGGACGCGGTCGTTCGCTCGGGCCGCCTCGAGCATCTGCTGGGCTTCGCCCAGGTCACTGCACATCGGCTTCTGCAGGTTCAGATGCCAGCCGTAGCTGAGCATCTCGCAAACCCCTTCGGCGTGGAGGGGGATCGGAAGCAGGACCTCGACTGCATCGACGGCCAGGCCACTCGACGCAAGATCGGCTGCGGTGGCGAAGGTGCGCGCCCGCGGCCAATCGGCTTGGCGCTGGGCAAGACGCTGCGGATCGGGGTCAACCAGCGCAACGACCTCGACGTCCGGGTTGCCGACGTAGGCCCGGACGTTCAGGTCGTAGATACGACCGAGACCGACGAAGGCAGCCCGGATCGGCCGGTCGTAGGGAACGAACGTCATGATCGCTTGCCTTCTCTCGTCGCGCAGGTTCTTCGGGCGGTGCGATCACCGTTCTACCCCAACGCGTGCCTCGTTGAGATCTCGCGTTCGGAGGGGCGCCCTCGGGGTCGGAGGGCACCCATGCAGATGCCTGCCCTTGGGAACTCGAAACCACTTATGGGAAGCTGCTGCTCATGGAGATTGGTGTCGCATACCCGCAGAACGAGCTTCGAGGCGATCCGGCCGCCGTTGGCGAATTCGGCAGAGCGGTCGAAGACTTGGGATTCGATCACATCCTCTCCTACGACCACGTCCTCGGAGCTGTTCACGGCGATCGCACACCGGCTCTGACGGGCCCCTATACGGAACGCGACCCTTTCCATGATCCGTTCGTTATGTTCGCCTATTTGGCGGCCATCACGGAGCGAATCTCCTTTACTACCGGGATCTTGATCCTTCCGCAGCGTCCGACGGCACTTGTGGCCCGACAAGCGACCGACGTCGATCTTCTTTCAGACGGTCGGCTGCGTCTCGGCGTGGGCATCGGGTGGAACTACGTCGAGTATCAGGCGCTTGGTCAAGGTTTTCACACCCGCGGTGCGAGGCAGGAAGAGCAAATAGGGCTACTCCGCCGGCTGTTCACTGAGCCGGTCGTCGACTTCTCAGGTCGTTTCGATCGAATAGACAGGGCTTCACTCGTGCCGAAGCCAATGAGGACCATTCCGATCTGGCTCGGTGGGTCCGGCCAGAAAGCCTTTGACCGGGCGGCCAGACTCGCGGATGGCTTTCTCTTCTTCGGCGGCGGGGTCGATCATGCCATCACATCCTGGAGACAAGTACGTGAGCGTGTGGCTGATCTCGGCAGGCCGGCCCAAGACTTCGGCGGGGACTACGTGGCGTTGAGTGGAGCCGACGTAGCCGAACTCATCAGGGAGATTGAAGCCTGGCGCGAGGCAGGTGGCACCCATGTCACCGTGGTCACCCTGGGCCTGGGATTGGACCCGGTGGTCAGCAGCCACATCGACTACCTGTCTAACCTCGCGAGCTTGCTCAATCTCCAGTAGCCGTCGGAACCTACCTGGCAAGGTCGATGATTCTGCTCGATGTCCGTTTCCATTCGAGTGGTAGGTGTTCGAAGTGACGTCCCCCCCTCGGCGTGGGAGGCAGGGATCCTCGGTCAAGACCTGGGCCTGCGTCGCGCTGTTTGAATGGTCCCCATGACTCTCTATGCGTTAGGCGAAGAACGGCCCCGAATCCACCCTGAGGCCTACATCCACCCCGAAGCGGTTCTGATCGGCGAGGTGCGGATCGGACCGAGCTCAAGTGTGTGGCCTGGCGTGGTCATCCGTGCTGACAATGGCCCGATCGTCATTGGTGCTCGGACTTCTATTCAGGACGGCGCCGTCATACATACCCAAGCCACGAACCAGACTCGGATCGGGGCCGATTGTGTGATCGGCCACCTGGCGCACCTGGAAGGCTGCCTTCTCGAGGATCTGGTGCTCGTCGGTTCGGGCGCGGTCGTCCTCGAAGCGGTGACCTGCCGCTCAGGTTCACTTGTCGGAGCCGGCGCCGTCGTCCCGCCGGGGACAGAAGTCCCAGCCGGCGCCATGGCGCTCGGGGTGCCAGCCCGCATCCGACCGGGGGTTGTAAGTCGAGATTCGGTGAAGGTCAATGCGGAGGCATACTCCTCCAGACATCTGCCCCAGCATCGCGACGGTAGTCACGAGGTATCTCTGTCCGATTGCCTTGAGTCGTGATGCGCGTCGAGGCGCCCTCGGGATGGGTCTTCACGACGCGCCCTGGAACCCCTCGGGGACTCCCTTGCGGTACCACGTGCGGGAGGACTCTCCGTCGGTCACGATGGAGGGGTGACCACGCCTGTCAATCGGCCCTCGGCACGCGTGATCGTCGTCGACGGGGCCGGCAGTGTGTTGCTGTTCCGGATCGAAGACCCCCATGACTCCAAGCCCCCGATCTGGATCACTCCGGGTGGAGGGGTCAAGCCGTACGAAACACTCGGTGAAGCCGCGGCGCGCGAGCTCGCTGAAGAAACGGGCCTGACCGTTGAACCCGCAGAGTTGGGCGAGCCTGTCGCGATGTGCCGAGGCGCGTGGACCTTTCGCGGCCAGCCGCTGTACGCGGTGGACTCCTTCTTCGCGTGGCGCACGGAGCGGTTCGAGCCATCGACTGCGGGATGGGAACCTCTGGAGCGCGAACTCCACGCAGCATGGCGATGGTGGACGATCGAAGAGCTCCACACTACGAACGAGGCCGTCTTGCCAGCCCGTTTAGGCGATGTCGTACGGCTGATCACACGGGGCGCGATCGGCACGTCGCCGATTGAGTTGCCCTGGATCAACTTCGACACGATCGAGATCGACCCGTCGGCGGGGGCTACGAAAGGTTGAGACCGAGTCGGCCTTTCGAGCTCACCACGATCGAGATGTGATGAAGGAACCCGGTGCGGCGATGAAGAGGGTGACACCGAACTGTCGCAACAGGGCAACACACCGCTCTGCCCCGTGCTGGATTCATCGTCACGCAGCCATGCCCGACAACGGCCGGATAAGGCCGTGACCCACCACCTACGGGACTGACGATGATCGAGGTGTCGGTTCCCGTGCGGATCTGCGACATCGGTGGGTGGACCGACACGTGGTTCGGCGGGCCGGGACGGGTCTTGAATATCGCAGTGACGCCGGGGGTAGAG
>DATNLP010000355.1:0-5850 GCA_035602795.1 Acidimicrobiales bacterium
GAGGTGGGCCGGGCCATGGAGAAGTCGCTGTCGGAGATCGAGTTCAACCCGCTCGACATGATGGTGGACTCGGGTGCCCGAGGGAACTCGCAGCAGATCCGCCAGATCGCCGGCATGAAGGGCCTGGTGTCCAACCCGCGGGGCGAGATGATCCCCCGTCCGATCAAGTCCTCCTTCCGCGAGGGTCTGTCGGTCCTGGAGTACTTCATCTCCACCCACGGCGCCCGCAAGGGCCTGGCCGACACAGCGCTGCGCACGGCCGACTCGGGTTACCTGACCCGTCGGCTGGTCGACGTGGCCCAGGAGCTCATCGTCCGGATCGAGGACTGCGGGTCGACCCGCGGCATCTGGATCGAGGGCGTGGCCCCCGACGGGCCGGGTCATCGCAGCTACCTCGAGACGCGGGCCTTCGGCCGGCTGCTCACCGAGGACGTGAAGCTGTCGGACGGGACCGTCTACCCGGTCGGCACCCTGCTTGACGACGTCACCATCGCCGCCATGCGCGACGACGACGCCATCGATCGCATCCGGGTGCGCTCCGTGCTCACCTGTGAAGCGCCCCAGGGCGTCTGTGCCGCCTGTTACGGGCTGTCGCTGGCCACGGGGTCGATGATCGAGCTGGGCGAGGCCGTGGGCGTCATTGCCGCCCAGTCCATCGGCGAGCCGGGCACGCAGCTCACCATGCGGACGTTCCACACCGGCGGTGTCGTCGGCGAGGACATCACGCACGGCCTGCCTCGTGTGGTCGAGCTTTTCGAGGCTCGCACCCCCAAGGGGGCCGCCGTGTTGGCCCACCACTCCGGCGTGGTCCGGGTGGAGGACGACGAGTCGGGCCGGCGCCTCACGGTGGTGGCCGACGACGGCACCGAGGACTCGACGTTGGTAGTGCCTCGGGCCCACCTCGAAGTGGCCGACGGCCAGGAGGTCTCCGCCGGCGACGCGCTGGTCGAGGGTCCCAAGGACCCGAAGGAGCTGCTCGAGGTCAAGGGCATCCGCGAGACCCAGCAATATCTGGTCGAAGAGGTGCAGAAGGTGTACCGCGACCAGGGCGTGTCGATCCACGACAAGCACATCGAGCTGATCGTGCGTCAGATGCTGCGCCGAGTGCTCGTCGCCGAGCCAGGCGACGCGCCGTTCCTGCCGGGCGAGCGTGTGGACAACCAGGTCTACGCCGAGGTCAACCGGACGTTGGTCGAGGAGGGCAACCTGCCCGCACAAGGCCGTCCCGAGCTGATGGGCATCACCAAGGCCTCCCTGGCCACGGACAGCTGGCTCTCGGCCGCCTCCTTCCAGGAGACGACCCGGGTGCTGACCGAGGCCGCTATCGAGGGCCGCAGCGACCAGCTGTTCGGGCTCAAGGAGAACATCATCATCGGCAAGTTGATCCCGGCCGGTTCCGGCATGCAGCACTACCGGAACATCCGCCTGGAGATGCCCGACGCCGAGGCGCTGCCTTTCTGGGCCATGGGCTCGGACGAGGAGTCGGACACAGAGGACCTGGCCAACTGGCTGCGTGACATGGGCGAGGGCGTGAGCGACGACCCGTTCGACTCGTCGATCGACGCCAGCTGGCTGGGTGCTGCCCCGACGGCAGAAGACGCCTACGGGAACCCCATCATCGACAGCGGGGGCGGCAACGGTTCGCCGGCGACAGCGCCGGCGTCGGCGCCGGCGCCGGCCGAGGATGGCGGCAGCGCCGCGGAGGCGGGGGCTTAGGCTTCTCCCGAAGGCGGGTAAGAGAGAGGGAGGAGTTCGTTGTCGACTCCGCGCACGGTGACGGACCCCGGGGGCCACTATCGCCTGTCACAACTGCGCGCCCTGGAGGCCCAGGCCATCCACATCTTCCGGGAGGTGGCGGCCGAGTTCGAGCGTCCGATCCTCATGTTTTCGGGCGGCAAGGACTCCATCGTCATGCTGCACCTGGCCAAGAAGTCGTTCTGGCCGGCGCCGATCCCGTTCCCCGTGCTCCACGTCGACACGGGCCGCAACTTCGACGAGGTGCTCGAGTTCCGGGACCGCCACACGGCGGCACTGGGAGTGCGGCTGGAGGTGGCCCGGGTCCAGGACGACATCGATGCCGGCAGGACGGTGGAGGACCTCTCGCCCCGAGCGACGCGCAACCGGCTGCAGACGCCGACGCTGCTGCGCGCCATCGCCGAGGGCGGCCACGACGCCGTCTTCGGCGGCGCCCGGCGAGACGAGGAGAAGGCACGGGCCAAGGAGCGCATTTTCAGCTTTCGCGACCAGTTCGGGCAGTGGGACCCCAAGAACCAGCGCCCCGAGCTGTGGAACATCTACAACGCCCGGATCAACAAGGGGGAGCACATCCGGGTCTTCCCCCTGTCGAACTGGACCGAGCTGGACGTGTGGACCTACATCCACGCCGAGGGCATCGACGTGCCGCCCATCTACTTCGCCCACCGGCGCCAGGTCTTCCAGCGTGACGGCATGCTCATGGCGGTCACCCAACACCTGTCGCCCGACCCCGACGAGCAGGTCTTCGAGGAGGTGGTGCGCTTTCGCACGGTGGGCGACGCCGACTGCACCGGGTGCGTCGAGTCCATGGCCGACACCATCGACCAGATCATCGCCGAGGTGGCGGGGACGCGCCTGACCGAGCGGGGAGCCACCCGCGCGGACGACCGAGTTTCCGAGGCCGGCATGGAGGACCGCAAGCGCGAGGGGTACTTCTAGTGACCGAACTGCTGCGCCTGGCCACCGCCGGCTCGGTCGACGACGGGAAATCGACACTCATCGGCCGGCTGCTCTACGACGCCAAGGGCATCTTCGAGGACCAGCTCGACGCCATCCGCCGGACCAGCGAGCAGCGGGGCCATCACGAGACTGACCTGGCCCTGCTCACCGACGGCCTGCGGGCCGAGCGGGAGCAGGGCATCACCATCGACGTGGCTTACCGCTACTTCGCCACCCCGAAGCGCAAGTTCATCATCGCCGACACGCCGGGCCATTCCCAGTACACGCGCAACATGGTGACAGGGGCCTCGAGCGCCCACCTCTCACTCATCCTGATCGACGCTCGTAAGGGCGTCATAGAGCAGACGCGCCGCCATGCCTTCCTGTCGTCCATGCTCGGCGTTCCCCACATGGTCGTCTGCGTCAACAAAATGGACCTGGTCGACTGGGACCAGGGGCGCTACGAGGAGATCAAGTCGGACTTCATGGAGTTCGCGGCCCGGCTCAACGTGCATGACATCACCTTCATCCCCATTTGTGCGGTGCGAGGTGACAACGTCGTGCAGCGCTCCGAGAACATGTGGTGGTACGACGGAACGCCGCTGCTCAACCACCTCGAATCCGTCTACATCGGCAGCGACGAGAACTTCATCGACCCCCGCTTCCCGGTGCAGTACGTGATCCGGAGCCAGACGCCGGAGAATCCTGACTTCCGGGGCTACGCCGGCACCGTGGCCAGCGGCGTGCTGCGGCCGGGCGACGAGCTGCTCGTGTTGCCGACGGGGACAACCTCGCGCATCGCCTCCATCGTGACGGCGGACGGCGAGGTGGCCGAGGCCTTCCCGCCCATGTCGGTCGTCGTCACGCTGGAGGACGACATCGCGGTGACCCGGGGCGACATTCTGTGCCGGCCCAACAACCGGCCGACCATGACACACGACATCGAAGCCACGGTGTGCTGGATGGACGAACGCGCCCCCCTGAGCGAGGGACGGTCCTATTTCCTCAAGCACAGCACCCGGACGGTGCGGGCCACCGTGCAGTCGCTGCAGTACCGTCTCGAGATCAACGGCCTGCACCGGGACGACACGGCGTCCACGCTCGAGCTGAACGAAGTTGGCCGTGTGTCATTCCGCTGCACCGAGCCGCTGCTGGTGGACGATTACACCACCAACCGCACGACGGGCAGCTTCATCGTCATCGACCCGCAGACCAACGCCACGGCGGGCGCGGGGGTCATCCGAGTCCTCGCCACGACGCACGCCAGCCCCAACGTCGTGCGCCACGGCGTGCGCCTGAGCCGGTCCGACCGCTTCGCCGCCCTCGGGACCTCGGGCGCGACGGTCCTGTTCACGGGCCTGTCCGGGGCGGGCAAGTCGACGGTGGCGGCCGGGGTGGAGGAGGCCTACGTCAACAGCGGCCGGCCCGCCTTCCTGCTCGACGGAGACAACTTGCGCCACGGGTTGAACGGCGACCTCGGCTTCTCGGACCGGGACCGCACCGAGAACGTACGTCGGGCGGGGGAGGTGGCGCGCATGTTCGCCGATGCGGGCTCGCTGGCTCTGATCGCGCTCATCTGCCCCTTCGAGGAGGACCGCCAGCTGATCCGAGCCCTCCATGAGGAGGTTGGCCTGCCCTACGCCGAGGTCTTCCTCGACACCTCGCTCGACGAGTGCGAGCGGCGCGACCCCAAGGGTCTCTACCGGCGGGCACGAGCAGGGCAGCTTCCCAGCTTCACGGGCATCGACTCGACCTACGAGCCGCCGACCAATCCGGACCTGGTGCTGACCCCGGGCTCGGGCAGCATCCCCGAGCAAGTCTCCCGCGTGCTCGAGTTGGTGGAAGGCCTGCTCCGCTAGCCGGGTGGCCAACCAGAGCAGTCGCCGCCAGCGGCGTCAGGCCCAGAGCACATCGGCGCGGGCCCAGCGCTCGCTTCAGGCCGCGTCGAGGGGGCGTCATCACCGGACCCGCCGGGAGCAGCGCCGGCGCCGGATCACCCTGATCGCGATCGGCCTGCTCGGGGTGGTGGTGGTTACCTCAGCGGCCGTGCCCCTGTTGATCGGGTCGAACAGCAACAACTCGTCGACCTCGTCGACCTCCTCGCTGCCGGCGCTGACGTCGACCACGCTCTTGAAGCTGCCCGCCGCCTCGGCGGTGGCCCAGGGGGACGGCGCGGCGTACGTGACCGACGACCTCCGGAATCTGCTGTTGCGCTTCGACCCGTCGAACGGGAAGGTGGAGCAGAAGCTTCAGCTGGCGGGCCGCCCGGCGGCCATGGTCCTCGACGGCGGCGACCTGTGGATCGCACAGATGGTCGACAACGAGGTGGTCGAGGTCGACGCCAGCACGCTGCACGTCGTGCACAGCGTGCCTGTGGGTCAGGGGCCCTCCGGCCTCGCCGTGCTCGGCCGCTCAGTCTGGGTGACCTCGGTGATCGCCAACGAGGTCACACCCATCGACGCCTCGAGTGGCGTGGTCGGCACCCCGGTCGCCTTGGCCGGCGGCTCGGTACGGATCGCCGCCGGCTTCGGAGCCCTGTGGGTCACCGGCACCGGGGACACGCTGACCAAGGTGGTGCCTGCGACTGGGGGCGTCGGCGCGCCAGCGCAGACCACCGTCACCGTGGGGCAGGGGCCAATCGGGGTGGCCGCGGGGGCGGGCTCGGTCTGGGTGGCCAACGCCGAAGGAAACACGGTGTCGCAGGTCGACCCGACCTCCTTGCGGGTGACGACGCTGAAAAGCGTGGGAGACGACCCTCTCAGCATCGGGGTGGCGGGCGGCCAGGTCTACGTGGGTTCGGGCACGGCGCAGACGGTGAAGTCGGTGTACCCGTCGCCCGGCTCCAAGACGCTCAAGCTCGACTCGACGCCGCGCCAACTGTTGGCGGCCGGGTCGGGCGTGTGGGTGGCCGGGGCCAACCCGGGTCGGGTGCTCACGATCACGGGCTAGCCGTCGGTGCGTGGCCCGGGCCCGCGGGCCACGAAACAGCCGGCCTCGGTCGTCATGTGCACGGGACCGCCCTCCTCTTCGAAGCGCGCCCTGACCACCCGCGGGAGTCGTGCCTGCTGCTCCGGGGTGGCCACGTCGCCGGCGGCAGACGACAAGATGAAGGCGACGATGTCGTCGGGGTCGGTGACCACCATGGTGGTCGGATGG
>DATNLP010000357.1:0-14941 GCA_035602795.1 Acidimicrobiales bacterium
GCCGCTCATGGCGACACCCCCACGCACGTGGTCACATTCGAGCCGATGTACCAGATCGAGGTCTTCATCCCGCCGTGGGAGCATCCCGACCGCCAAATCACGCGCTCGGCTGTGGCCTGGGGCACGAGCATGCGCCGCGTCCTCGAAGAGGAGCAGTTCGGCGCCGCCACAGTCGTCGCCGCCCACCACGAGGGGAACTCGATCGAGGTCTATACGACCACCACGCCGCGGCCCCGCCTGCACCGCGTCACCTGAGGCTCGCCCTCGGCTCAGGCGTTCGGCTTCTCCCCTGACGCCGCGGCCTGGCGCATCTGCTCCAGGCGTTCGATCAAACCCATGCGCTCCTGCCCGACGTTGTCGTCGAGACGCCGCGCGATCTGCTCGGGCGTCCAGCGACCGTCCGCCCACATGGCCCGCACCTCGGCCGGCTGGTTCCACACGGCGATCTTGGGGCCGACGACGGTGTAGACCTGGCCGGTCACGTGCTTGGCCTGGTCGCTGAGTAGGTAGACCACCATGGGCGCCACGTCCTCGGCGTCGCCCATCTCCGCCAGCTCGGAGGGCACGTTGGCCGACATGCGGGTGCGGGCCACCGGGGCGATGGCGTTGGCCGTCACGCCGTAGCGGTGGAGCCCGACGGCGGCCGAGCGGACCAGCGACACGATGCCGCCCTTGGCGGCGGCGTAGTTGGCCTGGGCCACGCTGCCCTGGAACGCCCCGGAGGTGAATCCGACGAGTGAGCCACTCTCCTGCTTGCGCATGACGGCGGCGGCGGCGCGGAACACGGTGAAATGGCCCTTCAGGTGCGTGGCGATGACGGCGTCCCACTCGTCCTCGGACATGTTGAACAGCATGCGCTCGCGCAGAATTCCCGCCACCGCCACCACGCCGTCGATGCGGCCGTACGTGTCGACGGCCGTGGTGATGAGGCGCTCGCCGGCGTCCATTTTCGAGATGTCGTCCGCCACGGCGAGGGCCTCGCCGCCCGCCTTGGTGATCTCGGCCGCGACAGACTCGGCCACCTCGCTGCTCGGGTCCTCGCCGGCCATCGACACCCCGTAGTCGGCCACGAGCACCTTGGCCCCCTCGGCCGCCGCGGCCAGCGCCACCGCCCGCCCGATGCCGCCGCCTCCGCCGGTGACGGCGACGACCTTGTCCTCGAGGAACCCTGCCATCTCGTACGCTCCTGGTCTCTGGGTCCGGTGTCCGCCGGATCTGAACAAAATTGCCGAAAAGCTAGAACACGTTCTAGTCTGCGCAAGCCGGGGGCCGCCATTTGCCCTCTGCTCGCGAGCCTGCAAGGAGGCAGCTGATGGGAGACCTCGGCTTCTGGGCCCTGGCCCAGGACGACCCCGACTACCTGGCCCTGGTGACGCCCGAGGGAGACGAGGTGAAGGCCGGCGAGCTCCTCGGCCACTCGAACCAGCTGGTGCACGCGCTACGGGCCCGGGGCTTCGGGGTGGGCGACGTGGTGGCCACCCTGCTGCCCAACGGCTCCGAGATGCTGGAGGTCTACCTGGCCGCCCTGCAGGCCGGCTGGTACCTGGTGCCCATCAACCACCACCTGGTGGCGCCCGAGGTGGCATACATCCTCGAGGACTCCGGGGCCAAGGCGTTCGTGGCCCACGAGCGCTTCGCCGACGTCGCCACGGCGGCGGCCGACGAGGCGGGGCTCGATGCCTCGGCTCGCCTGGCGGTGGGGTCCGTGCCCGGCTTCGCCTCCTACGCCGACATCCGTGACGCGCAGCCGGACTCGCTGCCCGAGGACCGCACCATCGGCGACGTCATGAACTACACGTCGGGGACGACGGGCAACCCCAAGGGGATCTACCGCAAATTGCTCGGCGTGACGCCCGAGCAGGCCGCACTCGGCCTGTCGGGCATCCTCTTCCTCTTCAACATCCAGCCCCAGGACGACAACGTCCACATCATCGGCTCGCCGCTCTACCACACGGCCGTGCTGCGATTCGGGAGCGCCTCCCTGCACCTCGGCCACACCGTGGTGCTCATGGACAAGTGGCTGCCCGAGGACATGCTCCGGCTCATTGAAGAGCGACGGGTCACCACGTCGCACATGGTCCCGACCCAGTTCCACCGCCTGCTGGCGCTGCCCGACGACGTGCGCGAAAAGTACGACGTCTCCTCACTGCGCCACATGATCCACGCCGCCGCCCCGTGCCCGGTGGACGTCAAGCACAGGATGATCGCCTGGTGGGGCAACGCCATCGACGAGTACTACGCAGCCAGCGAAGGCGGCGGCACGCTGGTGACGGCTGAGGAGTGGCTGCAGAAACCGGGCACCGTGGGCAAGCCGTGGCCCATCAGCGAAATCGCCATCTTCGACGACGAGGGCAATCGCGTCAGCGAGCCCAACGTCATCGGCACGGTCTACATGGCCATGCAGTCGGCCGACTTCGAATACCACGGCGACAAGGAGAAGACGCAGAAGAACCGCATCGGCGCCTTCTTCACCGTCGGCGACGTCGGCCTGCTCGACGAGGACGGCTACCTGTTCCTGCGCGACCGCAAGATCGACATGATCATCTCGGGCGGCGCCAACATCTACCCGGCCGAGATCGAGAGCGTCCTCCTGTCGCACCCCAAGGTGGGCGACGCCGCCGTCTTCGGCATCCCAAACGAGGACTGGGGCGAGGAGGTCAAGGCCGTCATAGAGCCGGCCGAGGGCGTCGAGGCGGACGACGCGCTGGCAGCGGAAATTCTGGCCTACTGCGGCGACAAGCTGGCCCGGTTCAAGACGCCCAAGTCCGTCGACTTCACCAACGAGATGCCGCGGGACCCCAACGGCAAGCTCTACAAGCGCAAGCTGCGCGACCCCTACTGGGAGGGGAGGGAGCGGGCTGTCTGAGCCCCTCCTGGCGGCGGGCGGCCAACTCAACCGGACTCCGACCAGGTCCGGGTGATCCGTTCGCCCGGCTTCGGATCCCACCGATCGGCGTCCGCACTGGCCAAGATGGGGCCCCATGGACAGCCAGGCCCCGACGGAGGCTTCGGCCGAGCCCATCGCCGCGTCACGCCGTCAGGTGCTCGGGGCCATCGTACGGGCGCCCGACTCCTACGGGCTCCTCTTCGTCTTCCTGATCGTCTATTACGTCCTGCTCACCATCAACTGGAACAGCCGGCTGTCGCTCCTGGTCCGCGTGGCCTGGCTCTGCGTGCTGACGCTGCTGGCCTTCTACACGTCGCGCGTCCCACGACGGGTCATGGTGGCCGTGACCGTCGCCACCGGGCTCACCCTCGTCGCTGCCGTCGTGGTGATCCTGCAGGGCCACACCCAGGCGGACGGTGGCATCGTCCTGCTGGCCTCGGTCCTGGTGCTCAGCACGCCGTTTGCCATCGGCTGGCGGACCCTGAGGCACAGGACCGTGACGGGCGAGACGATCATGGGGGCGCTGTGCATCTACGTCCTGATCGGCCTCAGCTTCGCCACGTTCGACTACGGGTTCCAGCTGGCGGCCAACCGCTCCTACTTCGCACAGCCGGGACAGCATGGGCCCTCCGACTTCGTGTACTTCAGCTACATCACCATGGCCACCGTCGGCTACGGCGACCTCACGCCGGCGCCGGGCCTGCCCCGGACGACGGCGGCGCTCGAGGCGTTGATGGGGCAGATCTTCCTGGTCGTCCTCGTGGCCAGGCTGGTGGCCATGTACACCCCATCGGTCCTGCGACGAGCGGAGATCCGGGAGGAACTGAGCCGGGACACCACCGAGGCAGGGGATCGGACCACGGGCTGAGCGCTTGCCATGCTGGGAGCGTGACGGAACGCGCCGGCGAGCAACACACGCGGCTGCAGATGCACGGGTCGGGCGAGGTCTGCCGCCAGGTGTTGGCCACTCTGCCCGCGTGGTTCGGGATCCCCGAGTCGGTGGAGGACTACGTCGCCACGGCGGAGGCCAACCCGACGGTCGTGGCGTCCGTCGACGGCCGGGACGTCGGGCTGCTGACCCTGGTGGTGCACACCCAGTACGCGGCGGAGATCTACCTCATGGGTGTCCGGGCCGAGCACCATCGGCTCGGCCTCGGTCGGGCCATGCTGGCGACGGCGGAGTCCTGGCTGGCCGAGCGTGGTGTCGAGTTCCTGCAGGTGAAGACGCAGAGCGCCCGTCGTGAGGACGACGGCTACGCCAAGACGCGCGCGTTCTACCTGGCGAGCGGGTTCCGGCCGCTCCAGGAGTTCCCCGAGCTATGGGACCACGACAACCCGGCGCTGCAGATGATCAAGGTCGTGTCCAGGGCTGCCCCGTCGCCCGCCCCAACTCCGGTGCTCGCCCCCGAACCCGGCGCCGGCTCCGGCGACAGGTGACCGCCCCGGACGACGCCGCGCCGACCGCCGACGAACTGCTCGAACGGGCGACGGACGTCCCGTTCCGCGGCTGGAACTTCGCTCTCCTCGGCGACCGGCTGACGCTCGAGCCGCCCCCATGGTCCCTCGAGGCCATGGTCGCCGAGCTGGTCGAACCGGGCACGACCATGCTCGACATGGGCACCGGCGGCGGAGAGTGGCTGAGCGGGTTGGTCCGGAGCTCGCGTGTGGTCGCCACCGAGAGCTGGGCCCCCAACGTCCCGGTCGCCGCGGCGCGCCTGCAGCCGCTCGGCATCGCCGTGGTGCGAGACGAGGGCGCCGCCGACAACGTCGACCAGGAACGGCAGGATCGTCAGGACCGGCGCGGCCGGTTGGCCTTTCGGGCCGGGGTATTCGACTTCGTCGTCAATCGTCACGAGGCCTTCGTCCCCGACGAGGTTGGCCGGATCCTGCTAGCCGGGGGTGTGTTCCTGACCCAGCAGGCGACGACGGGCTCGGCCGAGTTCCACCGGTTGCTCGGTCTCGACCCGCCGGCCGTCGAGGAACTCACGCTGGCGCTCGTCGTCGACCAGCTAACGCGAGCCGGGTTCGCCATCGAGGGCACCGGCGAGGGCGTGGCGACGACGACGTTCGGCGACATCGGTGCACTGGCCTGGTACCTCTCGAACGTGCCGTGGGCGGTGCCCGGGTTCTCCATCCCGCGGTGTCGCGACGCCCTGATCCGGCTGCACGGCCACCCGATCCGCGTCCCGTCGACGCGTTTCTGGGTGCGGGCTCGGACTCGGGGCTGACACATCCTCAGCGCGGGCGGTCGCGTCGGCGCCCCGGAGGTACCAGAGCGCCGACGCGACCCCTTGGAAACACCGGGGCTTAGAGGGCGACGATGCCCTCGCCCCCGGCTGCGCCGGGCACCGTCGCCGAGCCGAGGGCAGTCAGGGCGCCGCCACCGTTGACCTGGAATTCGTCGACGATCCCGTTGCCTCCCGTCTGGACGTACAGGAACCGGCCGTCCGGAGTCGCCGCGGCGTCGACGGTCCCGGGGTCCGTCCCCGTCGCTCCGAGCAAGGTCAGCGTTCCGTTCGCCGAGCTGTGAAACCTACTGACGGTGCCGCTGCCCGCGTTCGAGGCGTAGAGAAAGCCGCCCGCCGGGGTCACCCAGCAGGTGGCCGCCGCACCGGTGCCCACCGCGTCGACGAGCGAGACGGTGCCGTTGGCGGAGAGGCTGAACGTGGCCAAGCTGTCGCTGCCCGCATTGGCGATGACCAGGTGGCTGGCAGCATCAAACGAGATGGCAAAGGGCACCGTGCCGGACTCGGGGTTCACCACCGCAGACGCCGAGGGCACGCCGAACGGTCCGACGCCGAACACGTCGATGTCGCTCCCGTTGGCCTTCGTGGTGACGATGAGCTGGGAGCCCGACTGCGAAAACGCGACCTGGCCGGGCGTGTTCACGTACTGGGTGGCGTCCGACGGGATGGTCAACCCCAGGTTGCGGTACGACCGGGGCAACGGGAACAGGTGCCCGAAGGCGGACACGAAGCCCTGGATGCTGCCGCCGCCCAGAGCGTTCAGGACGTAGACCAGGTCGCCATGGACGGCCACGCTCACCGGGAACGCACCACCCGAGCCGACGACCTGCTGCAACGCCAGGGTGTCGCCGTGGACGGCGAAGACCGACACCGTGTCGCTGCCGGCGTTCACCGCGTAGAGCAGGCCCTGCCCGGCGTTGTAGGCCAGCGAGCCCTGGGAGGCGAGATGGTCGACGACCGAACCGTTCAGCACCCCGCCCAACCCACCGGTGTGGTAGGTGCCAGCGGCGCTCAACGTGCCGTCGGCGGCGCGGTCGTAGGCCACGACCTGGTTGCCGGCCGCGTTGTCCGTCTGCACGAAGACCACGTTGCGCGCTCCGAGGGCGCCTCCCCAACTACTCGGAGGCGGTGGGGTGGCGCCGGCCCCCGGCGCCACCGCGAGCGACAGACCGAGGGTGGTGGCGAGAACCAGGAGCAGGGGGGCGATGCGTCTCATTGGGTTCCTCCCGAGTGCGGGGTCGTGATTGGTTGCTTTGTTTCCAAAGACACAGTCACCGATGGCCGCCGGCGCGTTACGCCGCGGGCTGGGTGCAGCCGCGTAACGGATTCGGACCCGGCCGGGACAGATATAGATATGCACATGTGCCGCGCCCCAACAGCGGAGGCGCCCGCCGTACGATCCGACGGGTGGAGACCGACGTGGAGCTGCTGACCCGGCTCCGGGAGGGCGACGAGGATGCCTTCGTGGCCCTCGTGGCGCTCTACCAGGAACCCATGCTCCGGCTGGCCAGCTCCATGGTCCAGAGTCGAGCCGTGGCCGAGGAAGCCGTCCAGGACACGTGGATGGGCGTCGTGCGCGGCATCGACCGCTTCGAGGAGCGCTCATCACTCAAGACCTGGCTCTTCCGGATCCTGGCCAACCGCGCCCGCTCGGCCGGGACGGCCGAGCACCGCCATGCCCATGAAGGAGCGGGACCGGCGGAGGATCCGTCGAAGTTCGACGCCGGGGGCGCATGGTCCGAGCCGCTCGATCGCTGGGTCGACGAGACCGACGACCGCATCGCCGCCGCCGCCTGGTCCCCCCTGCTCAAGGTGGCGCTGGAAGGTCTACCGGCGCGGCAGCGTCAGGTTGTCCTCCTGCGCGACGTCGAGGGGCTTTCGGGGAGCGAAGTCTGCGAGATACTCAGCATCAGTGCCGGCAACCAGCGCCTCTTGTTGCACCGTGGTCGGAGCCACCTGCGCGGTGTCGTCGATGCGGCCATCAGGGAGGCCTGAACGATGTTGTCGCTGCGACGAAGGGACCTCGTCTGTCAACAGGCCGTCGAGCTGGTGACCGACTACCTGGAGGGCGCGTTGTCCAAGCGCGACCGTCGTCGCCTCGAGGCGCATCTTCGGGCCTGCCCGAACTGCTCCGCCTACCTCGAGCAGATACGGACGACCATCGAGCTCACGGGCGCCATCCAACCTGACGACCTGACGCCAGAAGCCCAGGACGACCTGAAGGAGCTCTATCGCCGTTGGCGGTCGGAGGGCGAGGGCGAGGGCGAGGGCTGACCGGAGGCCGTCAGGTCAGGAGCCCCTGGCCCGGCGCTCCTCCATCATGCGCTGCCAGTCGGGGTCGACCAACGGCGCCTCGGCCCCGTGCGCGTTGCCCGTCACGATGTCGAGCATGCGATTCGGCGGAACGTGGATGAAGATGCCATCGGCCTCGGCCGTCAGCTCGCCCCGGTAGAAGATGCCGCCCCACGCGAACACTTTTCGCCCCTCCTGGCCGGTGGTGCGCGCGGCCAGGTCGAGGGGCGCCAGCAGCGGCGTCGGCCGCCGGTAGCGGATCTTCAGCGTGCCCGTCATCGCCCCCTGGCCGGACAGGATGTTCGACAGGCCGAGCAGCTCGTCGAAGAGCTCGGCGATCACCCCGCCGTGCACGCACGTCGGCGGCCCCTCGTACGCGTAGCCGAACGTCACCCGGCCCCGGATCTCCCGGCCGCCGCCGGCGCCTTCCACGGCCCACACCTCGACCGGGGGTGCCACCGGGTTGGCGAAGCCGATCACGGGGCTGGTGTGGAAGTAGTCCTGCGGATGCATGCCCGGGAACCCGCCCGGGCCGGGCTCGTTGCGGCGCCGCTTCGACACCGACGCGGCCGACTCGAGCCGGTCCGCCAGGGCCGAGAGCTGCTGGGCCGCCTCGGAGATCTCGTCGTCTTCGGGTGGCTGACCCACAATGACCGCGTTGATGCGCCGCACCGCTGCCGCCAGCCGGTTCATGGGCTGGTCGCCCGCGGTGACCGCCGGGCCGTCGAGCCCGGGGTAGCCCCCGCCGGCCGGCGGGTCGAGCTCTTGCTCTTCGTCCGCCTCGCTCATGTACGCGTGTAGTTGGGCGGCCGCTTCTCGGCGAAGGCCTTCTGCCCCTCGGTGGCGTCGTTGCTGGCGAAAACCGGCCAGCCGATCTCGAGCTCTCGGGCCAGGCCATCCACCTCGGACATGCCCTCGGTCTCACGCACGCTCCGCTTGATCGCCTCCACCGCCAACGGGCCGTTCTGTCCGATGACGCTCGCGATCTCCAGCGCCTTCTCGAGAGCCGCCCCGTCGGGCACCACGTGGCCGATGAGCCCGATCCGCAGCGCCTCGTCGGCCGGCACCTCGCGCGCCGTCAACAGCAGCTCCATGGCCAGCGTGTAGGGGATCTGCCGCCGCAGCCGCACCGTCGAGCCCCCGAGCGGGAACAGTCCCCGCTTGGCCTCGAACACCCCGAAGACGGCGCCCTGGCCCGCCACCCGGATGTCGGTGGCCTGCAGGATCTCGGTCCCCCCGGCCACGGCCCATCCCTCCACGGCGGCGATGAGGGGCTTGCGCAGGTCGTAGTGGCGCAGCAGCGCCTTCCAGTGCAGGTCCGGGTCCTCCTGCATCCGGTGCTGGTACTTCTCGGCGTCGCTGCCGCCCATGGCCTTGAGGTCCATGCCGGCGCAGAAGGTCCCGCCGGCGCCGGTCAGGATGGCGCAGCGGATGTCGTCGTTGGCGTCGATCTCCTCCCAGGCGTCCTTCATGCCGACCAACATGGGCAGGCTCAACGCGTTCTTGGCCTCGGGCCGGTTCATGGTCACGATGGCCGTGGCGCCGTCGCGCTCGTACGTCAGGTGCTCAGTCGATACCGATGACACGGTCCCCTCCAGGGGTAGGCGCCGAAATGGGAAGGTGCGGCAGCAGGACTCAGATCCGCTCGATGATGGTGCCCGTCGCCAACGCGCCGCCGCAACACATCGACACCAGGCCGTAGGTGGCGTCGCGCCGCTCGAGCTCGTGCAGAATCGTCGTGATCAGTCGGCTGCCCGTGGCACCCACCGGGTGGCCGAGCGCGATGGCGCCCCCGTTGACGTTGACCTTGTCCCAGTCGACCTCGTGCACCTTGCCCCAGCTGAAGACGACGGATGCGAAGGCCTCGTTCACTTCGAAGAGGTCGATGTCCTTCATCGTCATGCCCGCCTTGGCCAGCACCTTGGTCGTCGCCGCGATGGGGCCGTCGAGGTGGTAGTAGGGGTCGGAGCCCACCAGCACCTGGGCCACCACGCGGGCCCGGGGCTTGAGGCCCTCCGCCTTGGCCCGGTCCTCGGACGTCCACAGCACGGCGGCCGCGCCGTCGGAGATCTGTGACGAGGTGCCGGCCGTGTGCATGCCGTCGGGCAGCACCGGCTTGAGCTTGGCCAGCCCTTCGGCCGTGGTCTCGCGCGGGCCCTGGTCCTTGGCGACGACGATCTTCTCGCCCGAGTGCTCGCCCCAGGGGCCTTCCTCGCCCACGATCGGAGCCTCCACCGGCACGATCTCACGGGCGAACCGGTCCTCGGCCACGGCGACGGCGGCCTTCTTCTGCGACTCGAGGCCGAGCCAGTCGACATCGGCCCGCGTGATGCCGTACTTCTTGGCGATGCGCTCGGCCGCCGTGAACTGGTCGGGCATGTCGTAGGGCAGGTCCTCGGGGATGGCCCGGCCGGCACCCGCCTTGGCGTTGGCCCCGAGCGGCACCCGGCTCATCGCTTCGACGCCGCACCCGATCGCCGCGTCGACGGCGCCCGCCGCGATGAGGTTGTTGGCGAAATGGTTGGACTGCTGACCCGACCCGCACTGGCAGTCCACCGTGGTGGCGGCCACCTCGTAGGGCAGGCCGCTGAGCAGCCAAGCCGTGCGCGTGACGTTGAAGCCCTGTTCGCCGGCCTGGGTGACGCACCCGCCGACCACCTGCTCGACCGAGGATGGGTCGATGCCCGCCCGCTTGACCACCTCGACCTGGACCGCTCCGAGGATGTCGGGGGCCCGCAGCCCCGAGAGCCACCCGTTGCGCTTCCCGATGGGGGTGCGGACCGCCTCGATGATTACCGGCTGCGCCATGACCGACGTCCTTCCTGCTTTGCTGCTGCGATTCCCGGCCGACCGGCCGGCTGCGCCCAGACCCGGGCCCAATTTAGAACCTGTTCTAACTTTAGCACCGGCCCTCCGGGCCGGCCCCGGGAAGTCTGCCTGGGCCTGGTCACCGGGCGCCAACGCCCTTCCGCTCGAGCTGCGAACCGCTAGCGCCCGAGACCGGGTCCCCCGCTTCCCGCGCCGGGAACATCTCTTGGAGAAGGAACTGTGCCCGCGGCGCGATCAGGTGACTGGGGTAGGTCCTCTCCAGGAGGCGAAGCCCCTCTTCGGCGGTGGTGAAACCACAGAGCCCATAGAGAGTTCGAATGTCGTCCTGATCGCGATCCACCCGTGCCGGGCGGCTAGAGCCCTACGGATGCCGTCACGATCGAGATCCATCACGCGTAGGTCAAGGCGCCCTCAGTGATGAACACGCCCCGCCGCTTGAACGAGATCGGGCTGTGCACCATCGCATTCGCATGGAGCGACTTCATTCCCGAGACGAACCACTCCTCGAGGAATCGGCTCGGGTCGTCGACCCACTCCGGAGGCCTCATGCCATGGTGGACGCAGGAATACTCGACCAACGAGGCCAACAGGGCGTCGTAACGGCGGTCACCGGTCGGGGATGGAGCGACCTCGACCATCCGGCGGCGATCGGCTTCGTCCGCCTTGTCGAATTGCTCGACGAATCGGAAGGCCAACCGTCGGCCAAAGTCCTCGTCGTGCTCAGCGAGGCACACCGCCACTTCTTCGCCCACCTCGGCGATCGTCGGCCATCGAAATCCCACCCCTCAATCGTAGAGGGTCGGTGTTCCAGGCTGGCGCCCCCTCGTCCTACAGGTGCTTGAGGATCTCCCGCGCGATGACGACGCGCTGCACCTGGTTCGTTCCCTCGTAGATCTGCGTCACCTTGGCGTCGCGCAGGAACCGCTCGACCGGGAAGTCCTTGGTGTAGCCGTAGCCACCGAGCAGCTGCACGGCGTCGATCGTCACCTGCATGGAGGTGTCGGAGGCGAAGGCCTTGGCCATGGCGCCGAACTTGGTCAGCTCCCCGGCCGGGTCGTCGTCGGCCATGGCACAGGCGCGGTAGACGAGGGCGCGGGCCGCCTCGGTGCGCAACGCCATGTCGGCCAACATGAAGCGCAGCCCCTGCAGGTCGGCGATGGGACCTCCGAAGGCGTGGCGCTGCTTCATGTAGGCGGCGGCGTAGTCCGTGGCACCCTGCGCAATGCCGACGGCCTGCGCGCCGATGGTGGGCCGGCTGCGGTCGAGGGTGTGCATGGCGATGGTGAAGCCCTGGCCCTCCTCGCCGATCCGGTGCGAACCCGGGACACGCACCTCCTCCAGGACGACCTCGCCGGTCGGGCTGCCACGCAAGCCGAGCTTGTCCTCGTGCTTGGCAATGTGAATCCCCCACTCCTTCTCGACCAGGAAGCACGAGATGCCCCGCCCGCCGGCGTCGGGGTCCGTCTTGGCGAAGACGACGTAGATGTCCGAGATACCGGCATTGGTGATCCAGTACTTCGATCCGGTCAGGATGTAGTCGTCCCCGTCGCGCACCGCCCGGGCCCGCATGGCGGCCACGTCACTGCCGGCGTCGGCCTCGGACAGGCAGTAGCTGGCCTGGATCTCGCCCGTGGCCACGCGGGGCGCGTAGGCCTGCCTCAGCTCCTCGCTGCCCCAGTTGAGCACCGGGGTCATGCCGAGTTTGGAGATGAGGATGGTGAGCGAAGTCGAGGCGCACACCCGGGCCAGCTCCTCGGCGGCGATGGCCTGGGTGACCATGTCGGCGCCGGCGCCCCCGTAGGCCTCGGGGATCCCGAGCGCAGGCAGCTCCATCTCGCGGCACGCCTCGAAGGACTTCCAGGGGAACTCGGCGTTGCGGTCGACCTCGGCCGCGTGCGGGGCCACCTTCTCCTCGCAGAACGTGCGCAGGGTGGCCTGGAACTCACGCTGGACGTCGGTCAGGTCGAAGGACGACGCGCTCACCCGCCCATTCTCGCAGAGTCGCGCCGGGCTCCGAACGCCCGTTAGGCGCCCTTTACGCCGACGCGGTCAGGTCGCCGAGAGGTGCCGGACCAGCAGCGCCGAGAGCTGTCGCGGCGCCGTCTCCGGGACCCAGTGCGACACGCCCTCGAGCACCTCGAACGTGTAGGGGCCAAGCACGTGCTCGGCCGTGCCCTCGGCCGCGGCGCGCCCGAAGGCCCGGTCGCCCGTCGACCACACGTAGAGCGTCGGGATGCTCACCGGCAGCAGGTCGGTGAGCGCGCCGGCGTCCATGGCGCGGTACCAGTTGAGGGCGGCCGTGAGGGCGCCCGGCTCGGTGAGCGCGGCCACGTACGTGCGGACGTCGTCGTGGTCGAGCCCGGACTCGGTCAGCAGGGTGGCCAGGCCGCTGCCCGAGCCGTCCGCACCCAGCAGCAACCGCTCGGGCACCTCGGGGGTGCAGAAGGCGTCGACCGCCCAGCCGTGTGCCGACTGGTCGAGGTCGTCCCCACCCAACGCCTGGCGCAGTGACAGGGGGTGCGGCGTCGACACGACGCTCAGCGAGCGGACACGGCCGGGGTGGCGCGACGCCACCAGCCACGCCAGCATGCCGCCCCAGTCGTGACCCACCAGGTCGAACGTGTCCATCTCCATGGAGTCGGCCAGCGCCAGGACGTCTTCCAGTAGTCGCTCGGTGGCGTAGTCGCCCACGGCGGCCGGGCGGGCGCCGCAGCAGTAGCCACGCTGGTCGGGTGCCACGGCGCGGTAACCGGCGCTCCCGAGCGCCCACAGCTCGTCGCGCCAGGCCCACGAGGTCTGCGGGAAACCGTGGAGCAGCAGGACCCGCCTGCCCCCGTGGGGGCCACAGCCTCGCCCGCTGAAGGTGAAGCCGCCGGCCTCGATCTCGAGCCGGTCGATGGCCCCGGTGGTGCCCATGCCGAAGGTGGTGCTCATGGCGCGCCTAGGCGGCCGCGATACCGTCCCGGGCTTCCTCCGGGCTCAGCCGGAGCGTCTCCACGGGCACCGAGTCGACCAGGGACCGCTGGGCCTCGTAGTCATGGGAAATGGAGGAGAAGGCGGCGCGGCGCGTCGCCACGCGCTCCGCCGGCACGTCGTCGAGAAAGCCCCACAGGTTGAGGGCGAACCGCACGTCGTAGATGCACGGCGCCCGCCCGACCAAGGCCGCCCGCTTCGCCGCCACGAGCGCCACCCCCAGCACGACGTCGTGCTCCGACTCGCCGTCTTGCAGACGCAGCTCGTGCTCGAAGCGCTTGGCCAGTCGCATCGCGAAGCCCGAGTCGGGCCCCGGTGTCCCGGTGCTGCGCCCCCGCGTCGCGGCCGGCACGACCAGCTCGGCGGGGCGCGAGGTGGTCCACGGCCCCGGCACGTTCATGTGCATGGCCGGGCGCACCTGGTCGGCCTCTGCGATCGGGACGAACGTCGGCTGCGTCATGCGCGGGAGGTTACCCCCCAGGGGTGGGGCGGACCCATTCCGCTAGTCGAACAGCGTGACCGTGGGCAACGCGATCGACGACGGCCGCCGAGCGTCATGGAAGACCTCTTGGTCCGCCGAACGCAGGTTGGCCCCGGTGGCCAGCGGCTCACCCGTGCCCGCGTTGCGGGCGTAGAGGGGGTGGGCGCCGCTCGAGACCTGCAGGCGGACCCGGTGTCCGGCGCGGAACGTGACGGCCGTCGGCCCCATGGCGACCTCCAGGCGGAACGTCCCGTCCTCCTCCTTGGAGACGCACCCCGGGACCAGCCTGATGATGCCGTCGCTGACGTTGTACGACCTGCCCTTGGAAGTCACGTCGCACAGGCGGACGAAGAAGTCGGTGTGCTCGAGCGACGAGCGCAGGTAGAGCGTGGCCGTGACCGGGCCGATGACGGTGAGGTTCTCGGTCAGGACGGGGCTGGTGTAGGTGAGCACGTCACGCCGGTGCTCGCGCCGGCGCTGCTCCTTGCGCCCGGACGTGCGCATGTTGAGACCGGCGCCGCCGACGGCCGGCGTCGGGTCGTGCGGGTTGTAGTGGAAGTGGTCCGGCGCGCTCTCGGCCGGGGGCCCCGTTCCCAGCGTGCCCCAGCGGCCGAGGAACCACTGCTGCGTCTCACCGGCCGGGGGCCACAGCGAGAACTCCCTCCACTCGCCCGTCCCCATGACATAGACGCGCACCGGGGCGCGGTGCGCCCGGCCGCGGCGCTCACCGAGCTGGGAGTCGAACCACTCGAGCCCGTCGCGGATGGTCTCGCCCTGCAGGCCGGCGCTGGTGTGCGTCCACGGGCCGATGGTCAACCGGGCCGCCCGGCCGGCGGCGCGCAGGGCCTCGTAGTCGGCCACCTGGGCCGTGACGAAAAGGTCGTACCAGCCCCCGACCAGACTGGCCGGGGGCACCTTGTCGAGCCGGCGCCCGAAGTCGATCTCGTCCCACCAGGGGTCACCGGGGTCGCCGTGCGCCAGCCATTCCTGGAAGAACGGAGCCGCCTCGCCGATGGCGGCCACGTCGCAGCGCCCCAGCGGCAGCACCTCGCCGGCTTCGGCCACGACCTTGGACGAGCGCAGCTGGGCCCGCACCACCTGGCTCAGGCGGAGCTCCTGGTGCTTCACCTGGTGCATCCAGGTCAGCGCCGTCTCGAGCGCAAACGAGCCTCCCGGGTTCGAAACCGGCTCGCGGAAGTGCGAGGAGGTGACCTGGAGGGCGAGGGCCTTCAG
>DATNLP010000361.1:0-14582 GCA_035602795.1 Acidimicrobiales bacterium
CCGCCCGCTGCGGCGGCGCCCCCGTCGCTACTGGGTGCCGGCGACGGTGGCGGCCGCCGTGGTGGCGCTGGCCGTCGGACTCGGGGTGGCGCTGACGTCGTCCCCATCGCCGCCGTCCACCAGCGCGCAAGGCTCGCATCACGCGCTGCTGGCGGGCGACCTGCGGGAGAGCGGCCAGGTGGTCGGCCGAGTGGAGACGTTCGGCGGCGCCCGGCCCTGGATGCAGATGACGCTGGACGACTCGACCGCCCGCGGCCGGGTCCGGTGCCTGGTGGTGACCGACGACGGCGTGACGCACTGGGTGGGCAGCTTCGTGGCCAGCGAGGGCTACGGGGCGTGGGCCGCCCCGCTGCACGTGGACCCCAAGGACGTGCGGTCGGCCGAGGTGGTGTCGGCCAGCGGGGCGGTGATCGCCACCGCCACGCTGGCCTGAGGCACCCCGATCAGTAGCGGTAGGTGTCGGGCTTGTAGGGGCCCTCGACCGCCACGCCGATGTAGTCGGCCTGGTCCTGGCTGAGCGTGGTGAGCTTCACGCCCAGCGCGCCGAGGTGCAGGCGTGCCACCTTCTCGTCGAGGTACTTGGGCAGTACGTAGACGTCGTTGACGTACTGGCCGGTCTGGGTGTACAGCTCGATCTGCGCCATGGTCTGGTTGGTGAACGAGTTCGACATAACGAAGCTGGGGTGCCCGGTGGCGTTGCCCAGGTTCAGCAGCCGGCCCTCCGAGAGGATGATGACGGCGTGGCCGTCGGGGAAGACCCACTTGTCGACCTGCGGCTTGATGTTCACCCGCTCGATCCCGGGCGTCTTGGCCAGGCCGGCCATGTCGATCTCGTTGTCGAAGTGGCCGATGTTGCCGACGATGGCCTGATGCTTCATGTCGGCCATGTGAGCGGCCGTGATGATGTCCTTGTTGCCGGTCGTCGTGATGATGATGTCGGCTTCGGGCAGGATGTCCTCGAGGGTGGTGACCTGGAAGCCCTCCATGGCGGCCTGCAGCGCGCAGATGGGGTCGACCTCGGTCACGACGACGCGGGCGCCCTGGCCGGCCAGCGACTGGGCGCAGCCCTTGCCGACGTCGCCGTAGCCGCACACGACGGCCACTTTGCCGCCGATGAGCACGTCGGTGGCGCGGTTGATCCCGTCCACCAGGGAGTGCCGGCAGCCGTACTTGTTGTCGAACTTCGACTTGGTCACCGAGTCGTTCACGTTGATGGCGGGGAACAGGAGCTCACCCTTCTTGGCCATGTCGACCAGACGGTGCACGCCGGTGGTGGTCTCCTCGGTGACGCCCCGGATGCCGTTGGCGATGGAGGTCCAGCGCCCGGCGTCCTCGGACAGACTGCGGCCGAGCAGGGCGAGCACGACGGCGAACTCCTCGGAGTCGGCGGTCGAGGGGTCGGGCACGGCCCCGGCCTTCTCGAACTCGACGCCCTTGTGCACGAGCAGGGTGGCGTCGCCGCCGTCGTCGAGAATCATGTTGGGCCCGCCCTCGCCGGGCCAGTGCAGCGCCTGCTCGGTGCACCACCAGTACTCCTCGAGCGTCTCGCCCTTCCAGGCGAAGACCGGCACGCCCTTGGGGTCCTCGACCGTGCCGTCGGGCCCGACGGCCACGGCGGCGGCGGCGTGGTCCTGGGTGGAGAAGATGTTGCAGCTGGCCCAGCGCACCCGGGCGCCCAGGGCGGTCAGCGTCTCGATGAGAACGGCGGTCTGCACCGTCATGTGCAGCGAGCCGGTGACGCGGGCGCCGGCCAGCGGCTGACTGACGCCGAACTCGGCGCGCATGGCCATGAGGCCGGGCATTTCGTGCTCGGCCAGGTCTATCTCCTTGCGGCCGAATTCGGCCAGCGAGAGGTCGGCCACCTTGAAGGGCACGGGGTTCGTCATAACAGCTCCTTTTAATTGGATTCACGTGCGCGCGGACGCGCAGGCCTCGAGCGGGCCATACGGCGAAGGCGCAACGCACGTGCTCCGACCTCTGTCGGAGGCCGTTACCCAATGCCAATAATAGGCGGTCGGCGGAAGGGGAGGAGCCAAACCGGCGCCGAGTCCCGTAATGTCTGCGTGACCTCCATCTGAGGCACGGCTCTTGTCCTGCTGGCGGCGACTCCGCCACGCATGTAAAGGCCTGATCAAACCGGGCGTATGGCTCGTTCCTAGCTGATCGTTCCTACCGCCGCAGCAATAGCACCCGACCGGAATCCGCATCGATCCCCTCGAGTCGGCAGGCCTCTAGTGCGCAACGCGGCAGGCGAGCACGAGTCGTTGTTGGCGCACCTCCACACCTAGAAGTACCTCTTCAGTACGAACTGCGCCCTGAAGCTAGAACCGCGTGTCGATCCTGGCCTCATTACTTTCCGTGCTCAAGTCTCCTTGACGCGTGAAGCGTAGCGGTTCGCCAAGAAAGCTCGCCAGGCTTTGCTCTATTAAGCCGCCGTTTAGGAAAACATGGCCTAGAGATATCGAGTTGATCGCTGGCCGTCGTCCAGTTCCAGTGGCAACCGTTGTTCAATTGGGATACCGTCTGGCCGGTTCGGGGAACTGGAGGAGAGAGGGATGGGATCCGCTTGGCTATCTGGCTACCTGGAGTATCGCGCGCCCATGGTGAGCAGGGCCGAGTGTGGGCACGAAGTTCCTGTAGCGGTCAGAGCCGCGCCTACTGAGGTTCCCGAAACGAAGAACGTAGTTCACCAACTTGGCGCGCGAATCGCGGGCTGGCAAAAAGAGTGGTTCGAAGAAACACGGCCGACTGCATGGTTCAGTGATCGCGGGTCACGTTGCGGCTTTGCTGGCGGAACCACCCTGATCGTTCGACGTGGTTCGGAATAGCTGTCACCTCGTCATTTGCCGAATCGTGACCGACTCCGAAGCCGGCTTGCGAAGGGGAGCAACTGTGCGCCAACCAGTTACTTGCAGCGGACGGACGCGTCAACGGGTTCGGCGCATTTGCTTGCGAACTCCGCGCGGCATGGTTACCCACAGACGCGTTCTTCGACTCGCTTGGAACTCGCGCACTCAGATCGGCCTCCGTGCACGCGTAGGCCGGCCGTTTATGACCTTCGGACCTGGGAGCACAGTGGCGATTCAGGGGTACGGGGCAAGGGGAGGACAGAACCCGTGAAATGCGATCTGGTTCAGGGGCCAGAGGTCTCAGTCGGCGGGCAATCAAGCGGTGCGCGCGGCACCGCACGCTACGCCAACGGGGCCAATCGTGTGGGATAACGAACCACAGGGCGATCTTGCGCGAGATAGCCGTGAGCTAGACGAATCGGCAGTCCCCCGCAAGACAAGTGTATGGTCTTCACCGCCAAGCATCTTGTTCGTATCGTGGCGGGACCTCGCGAATCCGCTGGCAGGTGGTTCGGAGCTTCTCATCCACCAGTTGGCTTCTGGGCTCGCAGAGCGGGGGTACGACGTGTCGCTGCTCTGCGGGGGGCCAATTGAGCCGAAGGCCCTTTATCGAGTTCAGAACTCGGGCGGCCAGTACTCGCAGTACGTCAGAGCCCCCCTTCAGTACATGCGAGCTTTTCGCAAGACTGATCTGGTTGTTGAAGTGTGCAACGGGATGCCGTTTTTGGCCCCATTATGGCGTCGAAAGGCAACTCTTGCTTTGGTCAACCATGTCCACACCGAGCAATGGGCTGCTCGATTCAATCGGCTCGTAGCAGCGTTTGGCCGCAAGGTCGAATGCGAGGTGATGCCTCGTATCCACCGCAACAATCTCATCGTCACGGTGTCCGAGTCCTCGCGATCGTCGCTTTTGGATATAGGCGTCAAAGAGGAGCAGATTCGCGTGATCCCTGAGGGGGTAGCCGAACCGCCTCCCCTTTGTGAAAAATCGTCCACACCGCATTTCATCGCAGTGGGACGCCTGGTGGGATACAAACGTTACGATCTCCTCCTCGAGATGTGGGAGTCAGTGCGGCACCAGACGGGGGGGAAGCTCACCATTGTCGGCGACGGACCGGCACGACCGAGACTCGAGGGGATGCACGTCGAGGGGGTTGACTTTACCGGCTACGTCTCCGAGGCCGAAAAGCACCGTCTCATGTGTGAGGCGTGGCTGCTCGTGCACTCGGCCTCGTGGGAGGGTTGGGGTCTCGTGATCACGGAAGCGGCAGCGAGAGGGACTCCCGCCGTCGGCTTCGATGTCCCCGGCGTTCATGACGCGATCGTGGATTTTGAGACCGGTCTACTAGCGAACGACCCTCAATCTTTCAAAAGGTATTGGATTAAACTCGCGCACGATGCTCTGCTTCGCAATCAATTTCGAGAAGCCGCGATGAAACGCTCATTGGGCACTCCGTGGGAGAGCACGGTTGACGCCTTCGAGCAGATTGCGGCTGAGGCCGTATCACGCAGCCGCACTCGGTCGTGGATGCGTGGTCGCCGCGTCAAGCAATGGGTGTGAGCGCGCTAAGACGGAGTAACCTCATTGGCGGTCTTCAGTGCCTGATACATCGTTAAGACAGCTTTACGAAAATCCGGCCACGACGCTCAGCTCAGGCATGGGGAGGGCCGAACGTCAAGCCAGAATGCTTGTAGAGATTGTGGCTGCGTCAGATGGCCCCGTAGTTGCTGTCGACGTCGGATGCGGAGACGGGACATGTACCGGGGTCGCGATGTCGGCAGTGGCCGCCGTTCCGAACGCCTGCCTCCGGCTCTTTGGAGTCGATTGGTCAATGACGGCACTAAAACAAGCGCACCGACGGGGAGTACCAGTGGTGCGCGCTTCGACTGACGAGGGCGGACTGCCGCTCGCGGCATCGAGCGTTGAGGTGGTCATCATGAGCGAGATCATCGAACATTTGGTCGACCCGGACAGCTCCTTGGATGAAGCATGGCGAGTCCTACGTCCCGGCGGAAGCCTGCTTCTTTCGACGCCCAACTTGGCCGCCTGGTACAACCGTGTGTTGCTTGCGTGCGGCGTACAGCCATTGTTCACGGAGGTGAGTTTGCGCGGAATTTATGGTCGGCCGGGTTCCGAAGTCGTCGGGCACTTACGGTTGTTCACTCGGCGGGCGCTGAAGGGTCTCCTCCGTGCGACCGGCTTCATCGACATCGAGATGAAGGGCGCTCCGTATCATGATGTACCAGGACTCTTGCGGCCTCTCGATCGCCTGCTCTGCCACGTGCCGGATCTGTCTTCAAATCTCTTGGCCGTTGCTCGAAAGCCGACCTGAATTCCTTGGCCACGTTGAACTCTGTCCTGCCTTCAAGTCCTTACCGTTTGGTCCGTGGGCGGCTGAGGTTAGGCGGAACCGTGGACCGGATAGCCGTATCGCTTCACTAGTGGCAGGGTTAGAGCCGTCACTGCGAGCTGTCTCTGTCGTGGCATGTGCGAGCGCCACGACTCTTCCGTTCTAAAGGGCACGGATCCTTCTTCGAAACGGTTGGGATTCCCCCACGCGGTATGCGACGGACCCAGAATGACGTTGCCATCCTGAATTACTCGACTTGGATCTAAGTCGAGGCCGACCCATTGCCCGATCTTATGGAGGGTCTTCTCTGGCTGGGCAACGAAATCTTCATACCGAAGGAACATGTAGTAGTCGCGGTGGCGGGCCCACATCACCTCTGCGGCAATGTTCGAGACGTCGAAATAGGTCGCACTCGTCATAGCACCACGCCGTTCCATCAGGGCGTGGTAAGGAAGTCCAGATTCCTTCTTGCGATTTTCCTTCCAAGAGTAGGCGATGGCGCGCGGATCACGCACGAGGTGCAGGAAGAAGACTTCGAGCGAAGGAAGGGTTCGCAAAATATACGAATAGTGTGGCTCCTTGGATGAGTCAACGATCACTCGGCATCCTGTGGCAGCTGCGATTCCCTGGTAGAGCCGCTCGACGGTCGAAGGGAACTCTCCAGATCGCTTCAAGAGCCGCTCACGGAGCTTCGCGGTGAGCATCAGGGGTAGATGCTTGGAATTGAAACGTCGTCTAAGGCGCAGCATCTCTTCGGCGTCTACGTTGGTCGACCCCCCGAATGAGTACTCAAATACAGACTTCCATATTGGGCACTCGCGCAGAAGCAGTCCGCAGCCGCATTTGCCTTCGTTCAGAAAGCCGAACCGCCAGAGAAAGGCCAACTCCCCGGCCGCGAAGAACTCGGGATACTGATCGAGCATTTTCGTAAGGAGCGTGCTGCCCGTGCGGCCGGTGCCACCGATGTAGAGGATGCGAATGCGATCGGTCGAATACTTCGGCAGGGAGACTTCCAAGCGAGCCGTGCGCGGGCCACCTGATTCGCCTGTCTCCATACTGCTCCCTTGAAATAGCACGAGCGTGGCGAACTATAACGTCAGCGGCCCGCTGAACTCGCGGGACCCCATCGGCATCCCAGGGAGTCGCGTTTGGTTGGGTGAATACGGCCGTCGGTCGTCCTTCGCAGCGGGCCACTCTCGGGCGCCGATGCGAGTCTTTCTCAACCAATCGTTGTCCGAGAAAGCCTTCGTCCGTTGGGTGTCTGTCGCATATCCTCTTCCTTCCGCTACGTCTCAGTTTGGCCCTTTCGGTGCCGTCAGGTTCCCGTTCAACCGACGCGCTAGGTCACTCGAGTCCTCCAGCGTCGAAGTTGAGCGTTCACCTTGGGGAGTGAGCTCACGAGGTTCGTCGACCTCGTCGCGCGCCGGAACGACGGAAGTGTCCAGTTGTGAAGAAATCAGATCAAAGCAGAAGCTCGGAACGAGCGGATGGGTCGAGTTGAGGCTAATGGGCTGCAATCCCTATGTCAAAGGCTTACGGGCAGCCTCCAGATCTGATGCCCACTATGGAGCGATGCGGCTGGACCCGGCGAGGTGAGCATGCTCGTCCGCATGTGACCATGTAACCTGCCGTTTTCGTAACTCAGAATTACGCAGGTCAGATTGGCGACTTGCTTCAGCCCAGACGCTGGGAACCGTCGGGTGGTGAGCTGATCGAGGTGCCTCGGGGAGGAGAGGAAGTCGTTGGGTAGTCCTGTATTCCTATTGGGGGGACTACGCGATTCCTATTCCGGGGACTACGCGGCAAAGCGGTTACTCCGGTTGCCTCATCGCCGACCCCGCCGGATTGAAGTTTTCTGCTGACCGTGGCCACAACGGCTCAGATCACCCCGTCCAATGTGGTTTCGGACGACGACGCCGAATTCACGCAGAAACCTGATGACGACAATGTTGTGGAGTCGCCGGCGAGCCGCTGGTGGCTGGTCGGGGCCTTCGCGGTCGCACTGGGGAGCGTCATTCCCGAAGCATTCGGTCGGCAGTTCGTCGACACCAAGCTCGATCTCACTACATCGCCCGTCTCGTTCCTGACTCATCTCATCAACCTGTGGGACCCGAATGGATGGTTTGGGTATCTCCAGGATCAATACGTGGGGTACGCCTTCCCGACAGCTCCCCTCTTTGCTCTTGGGCATTTGCTGTTGGTTCCGGCTTGGATAACGGAGCGGGTGTGGATAGCGCTTTTCGTCACAGCCGGCTTCTGGGGAGCGGTCCGACTCGCCGAAGCATTAGAGATCGGTTCGCTCCCGACGAGGTTGCTCGGGGGATTGGCTTACACCCTGTGGCCCACCTTTACGTTCCTCGCTGGTACGCATACTGCAGCGATCGCTCCCGGTGAGCTTCTCCCTTGGGTGATGATCCCGTTGGTCAAGGGATGCAAAGGTGGATCGACGCTACGCGCTGCCACACTATCGGCGTTGGCCGTGTTGTTCATAGGCGGCGTCAATGCAGCAGACACGATTGACGTCCTCATTGTGCCTGTTCTCTACCTGCTCACCAGGCAGCCATCCCCGCGGCAGCGATCACTGGTCGGTTGGTGGATCGTTTGTGTGGCCCTGGCCACCATGTGGTGGGTGATTCCTTTGCTGCTGCTCGGAAAGTACGGATTCAATTTCCTTCCGTACACTGAGCAGGCGGTCACCACGACCTCGACGATGTCTGCTGCCGCCGCTCTTCAAGGGACCGGTGACTGGGTCGGCTACGTGAGCATCGGCAGTCAGGCCTGGGACACCGCGGCGGCAACGCTAGTCACACTGCCAGCCGCCATCATAGGAACATCGTCAATAGCGGCAATTGGACTGTTCGGCCTGGCCCGTCGGGACTTGCGCGAGCGCCGATTCCTCTTATTGGTGTTCGCGGCAGCGGTAGTGCTCGCCATGACGGCGTACTGGGGTCCCTTGGGCGGGCCCTTCGGTCACCTTCTGCGTCCACTCTTGGACGGCGCCCTCTCGCCCTTCCGGAACGTTTACAAGTTTGAACCGCTTCTTGCACTTCCGATGGCCCTCGGCATTATGCACACGTTGCACGTAGTGCGACCTCATTTCAATCGAAAGTTGTCCGTTGGCCACATTTTGTCCATTGCGGTGGTATCGGTCTTAACGGTTGGTGGCCTTCTCTGTTTGGCGTCGCCGTACGCCTTCGGCAGAGTTGCGACACCAAATTCTTTTCCGTCAATCCCCGGCTACTGGTACCAGACAGCTGACTATCTGGCCCAGCACGCGCCGCGCACCACCGCACTTGTCGTACCGGCCTCGGCCCATGGCCTCTACACCTGGGGTTGGACCATCGACGAGCCACTCGAAGCTCTTGCACAATCGCCTTGGGTGGACCGAGAAATTGTGCCGTACGGAGGGGCTGGAAGCACCCGGGTCATCGACACCATCGATCAGGCGTTACGAACGGGATTGCCGCAACCTGGACTGACAAGCCTGTTAACTCGATCAGGGATCTCATACGTCGTGGTTCAAAACGACGTCGAATCGCAGCTTTCGGACTCACCTTCGCCTTACACGATCAATCGGGTTCTAAGCGAGGCGGGATTGTTCGTGGCGGCTTCGTTCGGGCCAGCGATCGAGACCTACGTCGAAGACAACCCGACATTGAGGCCGGTCCATTCCGGGTTCGAAGTGTCCTACCCGACGATCCAGATTTTCAAGGTCCATGGAAACGTCAGACCCGTTCAGTCGTTCCCGACGTCGACGGCCGCTCTCGTAACAGGAGGACCCGAATCAGAGCTTCAGCTCTTCAACCAGGGAGTCATCAGCACGAATCAGGCCGTCGTGTTGGCCGCGAACTGGAAAGGCAGCCACTACACGGGTCCACTTCTGGCAGTAACCGATACACTCCGAAGAGAGAATGACACGTTCGGACTCGTGAACGACAATTACTCATTCACTTTGACGCCAAATCAGTTGGTGCAACCCAATGCGGCCTCTCCGGACGGGCCGCAGCCGCCCCGGCAGATGCTGCCGTTTCAAGGTGTCCAACATCAAACGGTTGCGGAGTATGTGGGCGCAGCAAGTGTAAACGCTTCGTCATACGGCTCGTGGATCCTCAGCCTTCCCGAGTACAACCCGGCGAACGTATTCGACAACGATACATCGATCGGGTGGACTGCTGGCAGCCCCAACGGATCTGTTGGGCAGTGGATCGACATCCACTTCAACGAACCACGGAGCTTGCGTGATACCCGGATCTCCTTGCTGACATCGGGCAACCGACCAATTGCCACCGAGGTGCAAGTCTCTACGAATCAGGGCTCGGTGTTCGATCGCTTGAAGCCCACCGATCAAGTTCAAAAGCTCCGAGCGCCCGAGGGTAAAGCAACGTGGCTCAAGGTGACGTTTGTAAGGGTCGTCGGACAGGTTGCAGGTGGAGGTGATGCGGGGATCCGGCACATCTCGGTCCCGGGACTTGACGTACAGCCCTACTTGAAGCCTCCCCAGGAGGCGGTTGGTGCAAGTGCGGAGGCGACCGTCTTTTCCTTCGAGACGGCCCAAGTCGACCCGACGGCCATTCTCCGTAGCGCGCCGGAACCCGTCATGGCACGGATCTTCTCCACAACCAAACCAACCCGAATGACGATCACTGGTACGGCACAGCCCGTCACTGGCGGTGCTCTCAACGCCCTCTTGTCTACCTCCGCCCTCCATGTTTCGGCGTCTTCGACCTTTGACAACTTACCGTCGTTGCGTCCTCAGAACCTGTTTACTGGGCAAACTCAGACCAATTGGATCGCTGGTAGCAGTGAAGCGACGCTTAGCCTGAGTTGGCCAAAGGCTGCAGTATTGAAGCAACTCGATGTGGTCTTCTCTGGGGCAACGGTTGCGGCCAGGCCGGAGGAGATTTTGCTAAAGAGTCCAAAGGGGGACCGACTGCTTCACCTGAACGTAAGTGGCAGTTCCGACCTCGTCAACTTTGAACCTTTGGTCACCCGTGAACTTCAAATCTCGTTCCCCAAAGTCCAGACCCGAGAGACCAGTAACTCGTTTGGCGGATTGTCTCCCACCCCAATTGGCCTGACACAACTGAAGTTTCCCGCTCTGGAGGCATACGAGACGGGTCCGCCCAACCCAAAAACCACCTTTGCGCGACTCTGCGGGGCCGGACCACCCATCTCGATCGACGGACACACCTATGCGACATTCGTCTGGGGCACGTACGGTCAGATCTACAACCTGCAGCCACTGAGATTCGAGGTGTGCCAGCCGGGCCAATCGACCACCGTGTTCACCCCGCTCTCAGTGAGTCTCGCCAAGGGCACGCATCGTCTGATCGCAATCCCGTCGACCAAAAGCGTCTCACCCTTCATGGTGACTGGCCTCAAGATGAGCACCGCTCCGGCTCCGACGACACCGACGCAACACGTGAGAGCGGTCTCGGTTCTGAAATGGGGGTCGGAGAGTCGTGAGATTCTGATAGGGCCAGGTACGCGGTCCTACCTTGAACTACATCAGAATTTCAACAGCGGTTGGGTTGCCACACTCAATGGTCAGACCCTGCGGCCAATCGTGCTCGATGGATGGCAACAGGGCTACATGGTGCCCGCTGGGTCACACGGGGTGGCGACCCTCACGTTCCAGCCGGAGACAATCTACCTTGGTGCATTGTTCGTCAGCGGTCTTGGGGTCCTGCTACTAATACTGTTGCTGGTTCTCTGCTTGACGAGAGTCACTCGATTTGGCGTATGGGGTTCTGAGACCGCTGAGGCTCCTCCGTGGACTGGTGTGATCCCGAACTGGCTGCTGGTAATGGCGTGTGCCCTTGTGATCCTTTCGGTGGGGGGTCCAGTCGTGTTCGCGGTTCCGATACTCGTCATCGTCGCACGCCTACGGCCTCGACTCCTTCCATGGATCGCACTGACCGGGATGATCGCCGCGGGATTCGTGTCCGCATGGCACATAGGAAACGGTGCACAGAGCGGAATCGGTGCCTACGGCCCGTGGGCTCAACTGGCTGCCCTGCTCTCTATCGCTGCTGTTCTCACGTCGCTTGTGTTCGACAGGCCACATGGACACGAAATAAGTCAACGGGAAGGACGCGAACGGGCGGAACCCAGCCCGAGGAACGGCGGCACTTCACTGGCTGTTGACTCCCCAGAGATGAGCTCATGAGCCAGCTGACTTGGGGGATCGTGTTTGCGGTTCTGTCGGTGACGGTCTATGCGAGCGGGATGGTGCTCGAGAAGGCGGCAACGCGCCGTCTTCCTCCCGTCCACGCGCGACAAGGTGTGCATATGATTCGTGTTCTTTCGCGCGATCCCCTTTGGTTGACTGGGTTTGCGCTGCTTCTTCTCGGTCTTGGATTTCAGGTTCTTGCTCTCACGTCTGCCCCCATTTCCATTGTGCAGACCGTGGCAGCCTGCGGGATCGCCCTGTTTCTGGTGCTTTCACATTTTGTGTTGGGAGATCGACTGACCAAGATCGAGTATTTGGGTATTGCCACAATGCTCGTGGCCCTGCTCCTCCTTGGGTTGTCAGTTGACGCGAACGACGAACTTGTAATTCGCTCGACCAGCCTTGCGGCGATCCTTGCGGTCGGGATCCCTGCCCTTGCTGTCGGCGTGTCGCTGTTTCTTGTCACGGACCAGCTGAAGGGAAATTCGGGGTTGGCTTCTCGTTTTCGGGCCCCGCTGTTCGGCCTCTCCTCTGGACTCCTTTACGGCGTAGCTGCACTGGGAGTCAAGGAGGTGTCAACGATCGTCAAGCGCTACGGCCTGACTGCTGGCACGGGGCACATTCTCATATCGCCGGGGTTCTACCTGTTCGTCGTTTCCACCGCTCTTGGCTTTCTCGTCTTCCAGACCGCACTCCAGCGAACGACTGCGTCGGTGTTCGTGCCGGTGAACAACGCCACGTCAAGCGGCTATTTCATCGTTGCAGGCACGCTACTCTTCCACGAACATCTGCCAAATGGCGGAACCCATCTTGCCTTCCGACTGGGCGCTTTTGCATCGATCTTGGCGGGTCTGCTCATCCTTGCAATAGGCAAGAAAGATGATGTGGTCAGCACCGATGCTGTACTCGTACCGGAAGCCGCGACGGGACTTTAGCAACTCGCCGTGGATCTACCGACCCCGATTGACTAGGGCAATGCCAGAAGAGTCATCGGCAGGACTACCAAGCGTCCGCCAGCGGGAAAACGGGCGAGCGGACTTTAGGCGCTCCATGGAGCTGTTTCGTGCCTTTCGCATCGAGAAGAGTGACCCCGACCGGTTCTATCGACTCCTAGCGAAGGATTCGGTGAGTCAGGTTGTCCGCCACCAGCCGTTGGTCGGAAAGCTCGTTCTCGATGTGGGAGGAGGAGCCGGATACTTCACCAACGCCTTTCGCGACGCGGGAGCACGCTGCGTGCTTATTGAACCGGAACTTCGCGAGTTGTGGGCAGACAACAACACCGGAGGGAGAAGCGTTAGCCCGCATGGCAGCCCTTCGGATTTCAGTGAGGCTGCCTGGGTAGGATCAGTTGTAGGCAACGGCTATCGCCTGCCGTTCGCGGACTCAACCACGGAGGTGTGTTTTTCCTCGAACGTGCTCGAACATGTTTCTCGCCCTGAAGAATTCATTACCGAGATGGTGCGAGTCACCAAACCCGGCGGAGTCATTTACGTATCGTTCACCAACTGGTACTCACCGTGGGGTGGGCACGGGACGTCGCCGTGGCACTACTTCGGAGGTGAGCGGGCTCTCAAGCGTTACAAACGAGTGTACGGGCGCGAACCAATCAATCGATACGGTGAAACCTTGTTCGCCACGCATGTCGGCCCAATACTTCATTGGGTGAGGTCCTGGTCGGAGGTGGCCGTACTTGAGGCTCGGCCTCGTTACTATCCGGCGTGGTGCAATTGGGTAGTCCATGTGCCCGGCTTGCGCGAGGTTGCAACCTGGAATCTCATGCTGATCCTACGTCGGGCCTGATTCGGCAACAATCCAGTAAGAAATTCAACCCAGCGATATGTTCTGACCCGCTGGTACTCGGTTGCGTGGCTGTTAGGCCCTTGACTACCGAAGTAGGGGGGCCAGGTAAGGCCACCTGACCGAGGGCCGGTCAGCCCCGGGGAGCAATTCGGAAAACGTGCTCAGTTAGTGAGTAGCAGGAATTGCGGCTGGTATTCGTGAACGTCCTGAAGCACGCTGTCTGGGTTTGTGTTGTTGATGTTGTACGAGACGATAAGGCCGCCTTGAGACAGTTCCGGATGAAACGTGGGGCTGTAGGCGATTTCGTTTGGATACTCAGCTATTTGCGGAATGGTGTAAACGGCTGCTGGCGGACTCCACGGACCCGTGGGCGAACACGCATAGGAGAGAGCGACGGTCGTGTCATCGAAGACTCCTCCGGGCGTCGACACGGCAACATAGCCGGTGCCGCCCGCCTGCGGCTCAACTCCGGTCAGGATCGATCCAGTGTTGATGATCGTGGCGTTCTGTTCGCCTTCGACCCAGCCAGAGCCGTTCCAATAGTTCCAGGCGCTGGTGTCGATTGATTGGCCCTGGGGTACTCGAGCAATCTTCATTCCATAGAAAGTGCCGGACGATGGGTTGCTCACAAGCCCGTACACGTAGACATAGGACCCCGTTTGCATAACCGCATTGCCCCACTGTGTATCGGGATCTGTGAGCAGCAATGTAATCGACTGGAGCGTCGGAAGCCCTCCTTGGGGAAGGGACATCACGGCGATGCCCGATCTTCCGGTAAATGGGTCAAACGTGCTTCCCGAAACAGACTGGAATTCGTTGATGTAGATCAGTTGGAGTCCGTTCTCGACGTAGGTCGAGGTGGTCCACCAGTGATCCCCACCCGATCCGTCGGGGATCAAGGAGCTGGGAGCTCCGTACGTCCCGCTGATGTCGGCGTCGAGATTCGGCATGTTGCCAAGAAGCTCGCTGTTGTTGGGCATTCCGGTAAGGCTCGTCGTTTGTCCACTTGGCTGCGCGGTCCCGATCAACGTGTCGGAGAAGACAAAGGACTCTTTCCCATCCGGCAATTCGGTCGAGTACGTTCCGTCTGCGCCGAGCCAACCGGGTCCCGTTTGATCAGCGAACAACTGAGTCAGGTTGGAGTCCAAAGAGGCGGTGGGCGTCACGGCGGGTTGACAATCCGCGCCTTGAACGCCGCCACCAATGCCAACATTCTGCAAGGCAGAATTGCCGACAGAAATATCATTTGCCGCGGACGGGGAGAAGGCAAGCTCCGATCCGTTCATATATACGAGTGAGTAGCGGTCAGCCGCCGGATCCACGATGAGGCCTAACGCCGGATAGTCGCTGCCTCCGGTCGATCCGTAGAACGCAGCGTCGCCGAAATTGAAGATGCCGCCATCGGCGGCC
>DATNLP010000367.1:0-2671 GCA_035602795.1 Acidimicrobiales bacterium
TAAAAAACGAATAACCGTTCTTTTATAATCCTTCGACCCGCCGCTGGCAAGCCCCGCCCCCGTAGCCTGGGAGCTCATGCCCTCGCCGTACGACCTGACGCCCGAGGATCTGGCGGAGATCCTTCGAGACGAACCGGACTACCGGGCTCGGCAGGTCTGGGACGGGCTGCACCTGCGGGTGCAGCGTCCCGAAGAGATGACCGACCTGCCGGCACCGTTGCGTGCGTCGCTCGGCGCCGCGTTGCCGTCCGCGCTGAGTGAGGTCTCCCGCCGCACGGCCGACAAGGGGTTGACCACCAAGTGGCTGTGGTCGCTCGTCGACGGCACCCAGGTGGAGACGGTGCTCATGGAGTATGCCGACCGGGTCACCGTCTGCGTGTCCACCCAGGCCGGGTGCGCCATGGCGTGCCAGTTCTGTGCCACCGGGCAGGCCGGGTTCCAGCGGCACCTCAGCGGCGGGGAGATCGTCGAACAGGTGGCGGTGGCCATGCGGGAGGCGCGGCCGCGACGTCTTTCCAACGTCGTGTTCATGGGCATGGGCGAGCCGCTGGCGAACTACGACCGGGTCTGGGCCGCCGTGTCCCGGCTGCACGGTGAGATGGGCCTGTCGGCCCGCCACCTGACCCTCTCCACCGTGGGGATCGTGCCCGGGATCCGTCGGCTGGCCACCGAGTCGCTGCCCGTGAACCTGGCCGTGTCGCTGCACGCAGCCAACGACTCGCTGCGCGATGAGTTGGTGCCGATCAACCGTCGTTACCCGTTGCCGATGCTGGCGGAGGCGTGCGCCGAGTACGTGGCGGCGAAGGGACGCCGGCTGTCCATCGAGTGGGCCATGATCGACGGCGTCAACGACAGTCCCAGCGACGCCGAGGAGCTGGCCACCTTCGCCCGCCCTCTGGGGGCACACGTGAACCTGATCCCACTGAATCCGACGCCCGGCTATGCCGTGGTGGGGTCGCCGGCGGCGCGGGTACGCCGCTTCCGCGACGAGCTCGGAGCCATCGGGGTGAACGCCACCATCCGGGTCACCAGGGGCGTGGAGATCGACGCGGCGTGCGGGCAGCTGGCGGCCAGCGTCGGATCGACGGCACGCCGGGGCAGCGCCGAGCCGGTGCGGTTGACCAGAGGCACGGTCGATCACTAGAACCGGGACATGGCAAAGACGTCACGGTCGGGCCGCGTGCGACCCTCGTTGTTCTGGTTCCTCCTCCTCGACGGCGGGATCATCATGATGGCGCTGCTCGTCTTCAACGACCAGGCCTACGAGCGGGCCAAGGAACGGATAGAGGACCGACTGCCGTCGCGCGAGACGCTGGTCGGCATGCTGGTCGGGACGGCGGTGATCCACCTGGTCGAAGCCCTGGCGGCCGGTCGGATCGCTCGCAAGCGGGGCCTGGCCCCGGGCGGATGGCGCGTACAGACGTTCGTGGTCGGCTTTCCCTCGTTGCTCGCGCTGCGCAAGACGAAATCCGCCTGACCGCTTCGCAGAGCCCGCGCTGAAGCCGGCGAGCGCACGGCATGCTGTTGGCATGCCTGACACCACCTTCCATCTTGCCGGCCGACCCGTCCGCCAGATGGGCTTCGGAGCGATGCAGCTTCCCGGTCCCGGCGTGTTCGGGCCCCCCAAGGACCGCGCCACGGCCGTCGCCATCCTGCGCCGGGTCGTGGAGTCGGGCGTCAACCACATCGACACCGCGCAGTTCTACGGGCCCGACGTCGCCAACGAGCTCATCCGGGAAGCCCTGTATCCCTATCCGGAGGACCTGGTCCTGGTCTCCAAAGTCGGTGCGGCGCGGGACGCCTCAGGTGCGTGGGTCGGCGCACAACGCCCCGAGGAGCTGCGGGCGGGGGTCGAAGCCAACCTCACTTCTCTCGGTCTGGAGCAGGTACCGGTGGTCAACCTGCGTCGGCACCCTGGTGTCGACGTGCCCTTCGAGGACCAGGTGGCCGAAATGGTGGCACTGCGCCAGGAGGGGCTGATCGGCGCCATCGGGCTGAGCACGGTGACCCTCGACGAGTACCGACAGGGGACGGCGTTGACCGCCGTCGCCTGCGTCCAGAACGCGTACAGCGTGGCCGACCGGTCCGATCAGGGCGTCTTCGACGCCTGCCGCGACGACGACGTCGCCTACGTCCCGTATTTTCCGCTCGGCTCCGCCTTCATGCCGGACAAGCCGGTGTTGCGGCATCCCGCCGTACAGGCAACGGCCGGGCGGCTCGGTTCTACGGCGGCGCAGGTGGCCCTGGCCTGGCTGCTCCAACTGTCGCCGAACGTGCTGCTCATCCCGGGCACGTCCTCCCTCGAGCACCTCGAGGAGAACCTGGCGGCGTCCGAGGTGGTCCTCGACGGCGAGGCGTTGGCGGCGTTGGGCTGAGCCCGAGCCGCAGGTGGCGGTGGCTGTAACGGTGACGCCACGGTGGCGGCGAACCTTTTCCGGCCCCGGTGCGTCCCTCGTTGCGACAGCAGTCGCCCGAGTGCGCCCCAGGAGGTCCGACCATGTCCGACGACGAGGAAATGCGTGAGGCGGCCCCGCCCTCCGTCCCAGCGGATGCGGGAGGACAGGGGGCCCGCCGCCGGCGGCCGGGCCGGGTCGCCGGCGTCTCGGTCGCCGTGGGCGCCCTCGTGATCGGCGGGGCCGGGCTCGGGCTGGCCCTCAGCGATGCCGGTGCA
>DATNLP010000393.1:0-12155 GCA_035602795.1 Acidimicrobiales bacterium
CCGACTCAGCCGGCCTGCGGCTCCCGCCACATGGTCCAGATGGGCGGCCCGTTCCCCGGCAGCGCCACCTCCTCGACGACCTCGAAGCCGTGGCGCCGGTAGAAGGGCACGTTGCGCTCCTTGGACGACTCCAGGTAGGCCGGCAGCCCCTCGGCATCGCAGTGGCGCAGGACCGGCTGCAGCAGCGCCGTCCCGATGCCCCGGCCCTGCCGGTCGACCGCCGTGCCCAGCGAGGCCAGGTACCAGTGCGGCTCGTGGGGGTGCATGCCCTCGATCACGTTGAGGACGCGCAGCGTGGTCAGCAGGTTGGTGGCCACGTAGGGCAGCACGGGCACCATGGTCAAGATCCCCGTCAGGCCGGTGAGCAGGGGCTTGCCCGCCGGGGCCCACACGGCCGAGCCGGTGTAGCCCTCGGCCACGTAGCAGCCCCCGAAGGGCAGGTAGTCCGACAGCATCTGCGTGCGGAAGAACGCCCGCAGCCCGGCCTCACGCCGGCCGGCGTTGGGCATGAGGTGCGACGCCACCGGGTCGTCCCAGAAGGTCTTGGCCATCTGGGCCGCCATGGCGTCGACGTCGGAGCGGATGGCCCGCCGGACCGTGATGTCTGCGGCTACTGACATGGGAGCTGTGCGTACCAGGCCGGGACGGCCGGAGGCAACTGCCCCGGCCACGAGCCCCCGGGCGAGCTGCCCGCGTGGGCCTGGCCCAGCGCGACGAGGTCGGGCACCAGGCGCAGGCCGACGTAGATCCCGCCCGACGCGGTGAAGTGCACGCCGTCGGCGCAGCGCAGGTTCACCTGGCCCACGCTGGCCGCGTACTGGTCGCCCGGCGACACGATCGTGTTGAGGTCGAACACGTAGACCTTGTTGCCCGGGCCCGAGGTGGTCGAGCCGGCCACGGCCCGCATGATGGCGTTGTCGGTCTGCACCCGCGCCGGGACGTCCTCGGGCCAGGGGCCGCCGCCGGTCGCCGTCCCGCTGTCGTAGTAGGGCGACGTCATGAACACGACGGTGGCTCCCTTGGCACCGAGCACGTTGACCGCCTGGCGGAACCGGCCCGACAGGTAGGAGTCGAACGACGGCTGGCCCAGGTTCTCCCACGTCCCCCCGATCTCCTGGTCGAAGGTCTCGCTGCGGGCGGCGTAGATCACCACGTCGGGGTTGTAGGCGTCGACCCACTTGCGCCAGGTGTCGAAGAGGGCGTCGGGGTTGGGGTCGTCGCACGGGGCACCGGGCGGCACGACGTAGTTGGCCACGTGGATCTTCTGCTGCGTCGCCACCGAGCAGCCGGGCAGCCCCTCGTCCACGATCTGCACGTTGGCGCGGTCGGCCACCTCGGCCAGCCCCACGGCCAGGGTGCCGGCGATGGAGTCGCCCACCACGAGCACCTTGACCCGCTTCACCGGGTCGGTGAGCGCCGGCGGGGACGGGGCGAGATAGGTGGGCTGCGGCGTCGTGGTGGTCGTCGTGGTCGACCCGCCCGCCGGCGCGGTCGTCGACGTGCTGGTGGGGGGCAGGCTGAGGGCGGCGCCCTGCAGCTCGGTCGCCCCCACCGGCACCAGCGTGGAGGCGACCACGGCCGAGATGGCGATCGCCGCCCCCACCGGGGCCGCCACCCACGAGCGCCAGCGCCGCAGGGCGCCCCGCCGGATGGGCATTTCGATCAGGTCGTAGCTGAGGGCGGCGATGGCCACCGTGATGCCGACGCGGGCCAAGAAGAGCGGGTAGACGCCCCAGTGCAGCCGCTGGCCGGTCATGACGAGCAGCACCGGCCAGTACCAGAGGTAGACGCCGTAGGAGATGCGGCCCCACTGGGGCAGGGGCGGCAGCTCCAAGAAGCGCACGACGAGGGAGTTGGGCGCCGCCACGCACCCGAGCACGACGGCGCCCGCCGCCAGGCTGGCCACCATGAAGCCGCCGCTGAAGGCGAACGTGGTGGTCTCCGACGTGGTCGTCCAGAGCGCGGCGGTCCCGAGCCCACCCACGATCCCGAGCACGGCGGCCAGCCGGCTGAACCATTTCCGTTGCGCGCCGTCGTGCCACAGCGTGAGACCGATGGAGATAGCCGCCCCGACCAAGAGGGCCTGCGCCCGGCAGTCGGTGCCGTAGTAGGCGCGCGTCGTGTACCCGTTGGGGGCCAACAGCGCCATGGTCACGGCGGAGGCGAGGGAGCCGAGACAGGCCACGGCGAAGAGGAGGTGCAGACGGCGGCGCCGGAGCCACTGGGGGTCCTCGGCGCCCACCGGCGCCGGCGTCACGACGAGCGCGCCGCCGCCGAGCACGGGGACGTGGCGGCCCGGCGCGGCGGCCCGGCGCCGCCGACCGGATCCCAGCCGCAGCACGGCCAGCACGACGAGCGGCCACACCAAGTAGAACTGCTCCTCGATCGCCAGCGACCAGGTGTGCAGGAACGGCGAGGGCTGCGCCGAGAGGTTGAAGTACGTGACCCCGGTATGGATCGAGTACCAGTTCGAGACGTAGAAGACGGTCGAGACGGCGTCGCCCACGATGTTCGGGGTGACGAGGATCTTGGGCCAGACGGCCATGACGACACCCACCACGGCGACCATGAGGAAGAGCGCCGGCAGCAGGCGGCGCGCCCGGCCGGCCCAGAAGCGTCGCAGCCGGATCGTCCCCGTCCCGCTCCACTCCTTCACCAGCAGCGACGTGATGAGGTAGCCCGAGAGCACGAAGAAGGCGTCGACGCCGTAGAAGCCACCGGGCACGGAGTTGAGCCCGGTGTGGAAGGCGATGATGGAGAGGACCGCGAAGGCCCTGATCCCATCGAGCCCGCGGATGTGGCCAAGCGTCGGGCGGGTCCCGCGTGCGTTAGCGTCCGTGCTCATGCCGTGCCGCCCGTCACCGCCGGTCCATTGCGCAACCCTGCCATCCCCCGTTGCGGATCGCCTTCCCCAACATGCAGCTTGCCACCTCGCCCGGTGCCCGCTCCACGCGCCCCCCGCCAGGTGACGCCGGTGACCGCCGCATGGTGAGGTTCGGGATCCTGGGGGCGGCCCGCATCGCCCCGGTGGCGCTGGTCAAGCCGGCCCGGCGGACGGGGCGGGTCACGGTGGAGGCGGTGGCCGCCCGCGACCCGGCCCGGGCCCAGGCCTTCGCCGACAAGCACGGCATCGCCCGGGTGGCGGCCAGCTACGACGAGCTGATCCAGGACCCCGGCCTCGACGCCATCTACAACCCGCTGCCCAACGGCCTGCACGGCTACTGGACCATGGAGGCGCTCAAGGCGGGCAAGCACGTCTTGTGCGAGAAGCCGTTCACGGCCAATGCCGACGAGGCCCGGGCGGTGGCCGAGGTGTCCAGCGCGCATACCGGGCAGGTGGTCATGGAGGCCTTCCACTACCAGTACCACCCGCTGACCAAGCGCCTGATCGAGATCGTGCGCTCGGGCGAGCTGGGCAACATCACCAACGTCGACGTGGCCTTCTCCGCCCCGCTGTGGAAGAAGGGCGACATCCGCTACCAGCTGGCCCTGGCCGGCGGCGCCATCATGGACATGGGCTGCTACCCCGTCAGCCTGCTGCGGCTGCTGGCACCCGGACCCCGGGTCAACCGGGCCGAGGCCAAGCTGTCCTCGCCGGGGGTCGACCGGGCCATGGACGCCCACTTCTCCCTGACCGACGGCGGGAGCGCCCACATCGGGTGCTCCATGTTCTCCTCCTCGGTGCTGCGGATGCACGCGGAGGTAACGGGCGACAACGGCAAAGTCTCCGTTTTCAACCCCTTCGCCCCCCATTACGGGCACCGCATGAAGGTCACGACGTCGCTGGGCAACCGCAAGGAGCGTTTCAGCCGCAAGCAGACCTACGACTACCAGCTCGAGGCGTTCGCGGCGGCGGTGGAGGACGGGGCACCCTTCCCCACGACGGCGGTCGACGCCATCCGGACGATGGAGTTGATCGACGCCATCTATCTGGCCGCCGGCCTGCCGGTGCGCCAGCCGAGCGTGCCCTGATGCCACTGGCCGCGGACGAACTGGCCGCCCTGGCCGACGCCGCCCTCGACGCCGCCACCGGGGCGGGGTGCCAGGCGGCCGAGCTGCGTGTCGAGCGCGTCCGCTCGCAGACGCTGCGCCTGCACGACGCGCTGCCCGAGACGACGGCGGACGCCACCGAATTCGGGATGGGCGTGCGCGTGGTGGCCGGCGGCGCCGTCGGCTTCGCCGCCTCGGTCGACGTGCGGCCCGAGGAGGCGGTGGCGCTGGTGCGCCGGGCCGCCGACATGGCCGCCGTGACCAGCCGGGCCGGGGGCGGCCAGGTCGAGTTGGCACCCGAGCCGGCGCACGGCGACGTGGCCTGGTCGAGCGCGTTCGAGATCGACCCGGTGGACGTCCCCATGGCCGACAAGATCGCCCTGCTGACCGCCTGGAGCGAGCGACTGGGCTCGCACCACGCGGTGGCGCACACGTCGGCGGCCCTGCTGGCCGTCTCGGAGAACACCTTTTTGGCCGACCTGAACGGCACGCGGGCGACCCAGCACCGGGTGCGCCTGCAGTGCCAGCTCGAGGCGCTGGCGCTGTCGGACTCGGGGTTCGAGACGATGCGCACCGTGGCGCCGCCGGTAGGGCGGGGCTGGGAGTGGTTGACCGGTGGTGAGGCCGGCGATGGCGGGGCCGACGGGAACTGGGACTGGGAGACCGAGCTGAACGACCTGCCCGAGCTGCTGGCCGAGAAGCTGGCCGCGCCCTCGGTGGAGGCCGGCACCTACGACCTGGTCGTCGACCCGTCGAACCTGTGGCTCACCATTCACGAGTCCATCGGGCACGCCACCGAGCTCGACCGCGCCATGGGCTACGAGGCGGCGTACGCCGGCACCTCGTTCGCCACCTTCGACCAGCTCGGCTCGCTGCAGTACGGCTCGCCGGTGATGCACGTCACGGGGGACCGCACGGTGCTCCACGGCCTGGCCACGGTGGGCATCGACAGCGAGGGCGTGGAGGCCCAGTCCTTCGACCTGGTGCGCGACGGGGTGCTGGTGGGCTACCAGCTCGACCGCTCCATTGCGTCGTCCATGGGGTTCGCGCGCTCCAACGGGTGCGCCTTCGCCGACTCGCCCATGCACGTGCCGATCCAGCGCATGGCCAACGTGTCGCTGGCCCATTCGGGGGCGACGGGGCCCACGACGGACGAGCTGATCGCCGGGGTCGAGCGCGGCATCTACATCGTGGGCGACAAGAGCTGGTCCATCGACATGCAGCGGTACAACTTCCAGTTCACCGGGCAGCGCTTCTACCGCATTGTGAACGGGCGGCTGACCGGGCAGCTGCGCGATGTGGCGTATCAAGCCACCACCACCGACTTCTGGGGCGCCATGGAGGCCGTCGGCGGCTCGTCGACCTGGGTGCTCGGCGGCGCCTTCAACTGCGGCAAGGGCCAGCCCGGTCAGGTGGCGCCGGTCTCGCACGGGTGCCCGGCGGTGCTGGTGCGAGGGGTGAACGTGCTCAACGCCCGCGAGGAGTCGGGGCGTTGATCCCGGCCCAGGAGGTGGTCGAGGGCGGGGTCGAGGCGGCGGCCGCGGCCGGGGCCGACGGCTGCATCGTGCTGGTCGAGGAGACGAGCCACGCCGACGTGCGCTTCGCGCTGAACACGACCACGACCAACGGGGTGCAGCGGGGGCGCTCGGTGAGCGTCGTCGTCTTCGCCGAGAGTGCCGTGGGCACGGCCTCGCGGAGCGGCGTGGTCGGGCCTGGGGGAGCGGCCGAGATGGTGGCGGCCGCACTGGCCGACGCCCGCCAGTCGCCACCGGCCGAGGACGCATTTCCCCTGGTAAAGCCCGCTCAGGGGCCTGATAGAGGACGCCCGTTCGACGAGGGCCCGGAGGAGACCGACGCCACGGCGCTCGAGGGCGTGTTGTCCGCGCTGTCGGGTGCCTTCGGGCGGGCCCGGGCGCGCGACGCCGTGCTGGCCGGCTTCGCCGAGATCGACGTAGCCACGCTGTACCTGGGCAGCTCGACGGGACTGCGGCTCTCGCACAGCCAACCGACGTCCGCCGTCACCCTGGTGGGCCGCACGGCCGACGGGAGCGGCTCGGCCTGGGTCGGGGTGCCCAGCATCGACCCCTCGCTCGAGGAGATGGAGCAGGAGATCTGGCGCCGACTCGACTGGGCGGCGCGGCAATTCGCGCTGGAGGCCGGTCGCTACGAGGTCATCCTGCCGCCGTCGGGCGTGGGCGACATGATGGCCATGGCGGCCTTCGACGCCATCGGCGGCCAGGACACCGAGGACGGCCGTACCGTGTTCTCGAAGGAGGGCGGCGGCACCAGGGTGGGCGAGACGATCTCCGCGCTGCCCTTCACGCTCTACAGCGACCCGGACGAGGCCGGCGTGACGTGCACGCCGTTCGTGGCCACGTCGGCGTCGAGCTCGGAGGTCTCCGTCTTCGACAACGGGCTTCCCTTCGGGCGCACCGACTGGCTGCGCGACGGCAAGCTCGAGCACCTGCGCTACCACCGGGCCGGCGCCGCCAAGTCGGGCGTGCCCATGGCCCCCTACATCGACAACCTCATCTTGCGCTGCGAGGAGGGCAAGGGGGGCACGGTGGACGACATGGTCGCCCGCACCGAGCGCGGCCTCCTGCTGACGTGCCTGTGGTACATCCGCCCGGTCGACCCGGCCACGCTGCTCCTGACCGGCCTCACCCGCGACGGCGTCTACGTGATCGAGGACGGCAAGGTGGTGGGCGCGGCGAACAACTTCCGCTTCAACGAGAGCCCGGTCGACCTGCTCGCCCGCGCCACCGAGGTGGGCACGCCGGTGCGGGCGCTCGGGCGTGAGTTCGGTGAGTACCTGAACCGGATGATCATGCCGCCCCTGCGCATCCCCGACTACAACATGAGCACGGTGAGCCAGGCGAGCTAAGGCGGCCCCGGTCGGGCGGTGGTGTCGGTGGTGTCAGCCCGGACGGCGCGCTTCGACCAGCAGGCGGCGGCCCGTGGCGCTGAACTTCCCGTCGCGCTGTATGTGCTCGTGCATGGCCCGCAGGCGGTCGGCGTAGGCCTCGGGCGTGAAGCCGGGCACCGTCCAGAGCACCTTGCGCAGGAAGTAGACGACGGCGCCCACGTCGAAGAACTCGACGCGCAGGGCGCAGTCGCGCAGATCCAGCACCTCGAGGCCCGTCGCCTCCGCGGCCGCCCGGGCACTCGCCGCGCTGCGGCGCTGGTTGACCGGCCGCGGCCCCATGAAGAAGTCGGTCAGCTCCCGGTTGGTCCCGGGCCCGATCTGCTGCGAGAAGTAGGTCCCGCCCGGGCGAAGCACCCGTGCGATCTCGTCCCACACGACGACGACGGGGTGCCGGCTCACGACGAGATCGAACGCGCCGTCCACGAACGGCAGCGCAGGCGAGTCGGCCACCGCCACCACGTGCGCCCCGACGGGACGCAGTCGGTCGCGGGCGACGGCCGCGTTGGGCGGCCACGATTCGGTGGCCACCAGCCGCGCCGGCGCACGAGCGATCTCCGCGACCTCCGCCAGCACCTCGCCGCCACCCGTCTGGACGTCCAGGGCAGCCTCGGACCGTGCCATGCGCTCGCCCATTTGGCGGGCGTAGCCCCACGGCGGCCGTTCCTCGGTGGCCCGCCCCTCGAGCCAGGAGAAGTCCCATCCCTCGACCGGGACGGCGGCGGCCTCGGCCACCAGTTGCTCGAAGGTCATGAAGAAGAGGTGATCACCTGCGCAGGACGTTCTCGAACAAGAAGACGATCGAGCCCCAGACGATGGCGAAGATCATCCAGCTCCGGGCGGTGCCCGCCACGATCAAGGTCCCCCAGCGGCTGCCCTCCGACCCGGCGCCGGCGCCGGCGGCGGCGGCGGGCACGGTGCGCTCCCACTCGGACGGCGGCGGCATGGGCGGTGGCCAGACGGGGGGTGCCCCGGTCTCGGACTCGGGCGGCTGATCGGGAGGCGGGGTCGGCGACACCGCAGTCGGCACCGGGGGCGGCGCCTGGGGCATGGGCGGCGACTGCGACGGCAGCGACCCCGGCGGGAGCGCGCCCGCCGGCACGTCGCCCAGCATCCCCCACGGGTATTCCGACGTCAGCATCAAGAAATAGCTGCCGTGACGCGTCTGGTAGCGCAGCAGCGCGCAGTAGGCCGTGTAGAGAGGCTGCGGCATCTGCCCGCTGACCAACACGATCACCCAGACCACCAAGAGCAGGGGCAGGGTCAGCCCGTAGTACACGATCTGTTGGAAGACGGCTGCGGGAATGGCGAGAAAGAAGCGGAACAGGACGGCCAGACGGTTCAGCTCGCCCGGCGGCGGAAAGACGATTCGGACCGTGTAGTCGGCGTCGTCGAAGGAGAAGGGCGGGTAGCGATCGGTCAGGAGGAAGTAGTAGGCCTGCACCCTGACGCCCCAGCGGATCAGACCGCTCATGAAGGTGTAAGCCCACTCGGGCAGGCGCCCGGTGATCAGCGCGGCGAACCACCCGATGATGGCCACGAAGAACAGCGCGATCGCCAGCAGGGCGAGCACGATGATCTGCGGGATCAACAGGATCAGACGGACCAGGACCGTCAGCCGGTTCTGCTGAGCGAGCCCGGTAAACCCCACGTCAACCCGTCTGTCCGGCAGGGCCATGGCTGCATCCATCGCTCTTGTCCCCTTTCGCGCCCTCCCGTCGCGGGCGCATGGCGCGAGGTTACGGCACGGCCCGCCCGCGTGAGGTGATGTTGCGGCGGGCCCGATCAGGCGTTCAGAGGGCCCGGTACACGGCGTCCATGAGCGCCCGGTTGCGGGTGCTCTGCCACCGGGGGATCACGTGGTTCATGACGTACCCGAAAGCCACTCCTGTGTCCGGATCGGCGAACCCGACCGCCCCGCCGGTCCCGAAGTGGCCGAAGCTCCTCGGGTTGGGACCGAAGGGTCGCCGCGGGACCGTGGGCTTGAACCCCAGCCCGAAGGTCACCTCCTCGTGCAGAATCGGGCAGTAGCCGACCGACTGGGGCGACGTCGCCTCGACCAGCAGGTCCGTCGACAGCAGCCGTCCGGGCTGGAGCAGCGCGGCGTACATCCGCGCCACGCCTCCCGCCGTCCCGTGGCCGTTTGTCGACGGCACCTCGGCCCGGCGCCACTCGGGGGTATTGACCACGCCGATGGAGGAGTAGCCGGGCGGATTGACATAGCTCAGCATCTCCATGCGGCGGTCGCCCTCCAACGCGTCGACGTCGATGTCGGTGCCCAGAGGCGAGCCGGCCGAGACGAATTGCACCTCGGCGCAACGGTGCAGCTCGGAGTCGGGCACGCCGACGTGGACGTCCGCCCCGAGGGGCTCGGCCACCGCGGCCAGGCGCTGGCGCACCGTCTGGCCGGTCACCCGTCGCACCACCTCGCCGATCAGATGCCCGTAGGTGTTCGTGTGGTAGGCGTGCCGCGTGCCCGGCTCCCACCACGCCTCGGTCGCGGCCAGCGCGGCGGCCATGACGTCCCACTCCCACAGGTCGTCGTCGGTGAGGAGTTGTCGGATGGCCGGGACGCCCGCTTGGTGGCACAGCGCCTGGCGGAGCGTCGCCGCCTCTTTGCCCCCGACGGCGAACTCGGGCCACACGCGTGACAGTGGCTCGTCGAGCCCGATGTGGCCGGCGTCGACGAGCTGCAGGGCCAGGAGAGCCAGGAAGGCCTTGCCGACCGAGTAGTAGTCGACCAGGGTGTCGGGTCCCCAGGGTGCGCCCGGCCGGGCCCAACCCCCGGCCAGGTCGACCACTGGTTCGCCGTCGACCACGACGCAGACGGCGGCGCCGACCTCGCCGCGCTCGGCGAAGTTGCGGGCGAACTCCTCTCGGACCTCGGTGAAGCGGGCGTCGCAGTTCCCGCTGACCGGCACCGGAACCTCGGCTTCCTCCACCGCCCGCACTCGACCGCTAACGCCGCGTCGGCGTGGCCACGCCGCTGAGCGCCACCGTCCGGGTGTGCTTCACCCGGCCATCATGACGCGCGCGCGCTCAGTCCCGGCGCGTGTCCTTGTGCCGGCGCTTCCCGAGACTGCAGCGTCGCCTGACGAACCGATCGGTTTGGCGGACCAGGCCGGCGTACGAGGGCAGGGCGACGGTGTCGGAGACTCGACCTATTCGTCAGAGACCTCATGACGGAGCATCTCTATCTCTTCGACGACCTGCTTACGGCGCTCCACGGTCACCGAATCGACGCTGAGGCCCAAGACCCCGAGGGCCTGGTTCCGCGACAGCTCGAAAGGAGGTCCCATGAGGACGTCACGTGCCGCCCTTCGATCTGCAGATCCCCTCAAGACCTCGACGACCTCACCGAAATGATCGATACCCCACAAGACACCTTCGAGCACTTCGAGCCGCTGGCTCCGGTCGCCGAGCGCGAGCGCAAGCGCGCTGGGGAGCGGCGAGTCAAGGACCGGGTTCACCAACACGGTGCGTTCGGCCAACAAAGCGTCGACCGGCTGCACCACCTCCTCGGGGGCGATGTCCAGCGCGGCCAAGACAGCCTCCACCGTCTCATCTTCCTGTTCGAGAAGTGCGACGAGCAGGTGCTCGGTGTCAATGCCACCGTCGGCTTGGACCCACGAGATTCGCAGCGACCTCTCCATGATTCTCATGGTGGCCTTGGAGAACGGTCCCGAGCCTGAGCCCCCACCGGTCTGTGGGCGGCCGTGTTCTTCGATGACCTCACGAGTTCCGTGGTAATCGGCGCCGGCGTCCCAGAGTGCCCTGGCCGCAATGCCCTCACCTTCTCGCAGCATGCCCAACAGAAGGTGCTCGGGGCCGATGGAGCTGTCGTGCAGGTTCCGGGCCTCTTCCTGCGCGAGGACAAGGATCCGGCGGGCGCCGTCCGTGAAGTGCTCGAACATTCCACCAGGGTGCCAGAAATGGGTCACGTCAGCAGTCCGGACGAGGCGCACGGAACGCAGCTCTGTCTAGCTGTGGGCAGACGAGAGGAACTTCCGGGTCAGGCGCGCCACCGTGTCGGCCTGTTCGTCGAGTGCGAAGTGGCCGGCATCGAGGATGTGCACTTCGGCGCTGGGCACGTCGCGCCGGTACGCCTCAGCTTCTTCGACCTGGAACGACGGGTCGAAGCGACCCCACAGGACGAGGAGCGGCGGCTGGTGCCGGCGAAGCCACTCCTGCCATGCGGGATAGCTGGCGACGTTGGTCCGGTAGTCGTAGAACAGGTCCATCTGGATGTCGCCCTGGCCCGGACCGCTCAGGAACGCGAACTCGTCGGTCCAGAGGTCCGGATCGTAGAGGGCTACGTTCGGGCTCGTCCCCAGGTGCCGCTGGCGGGTGGCATCGAAGGACAAGAAGTTCGCCCTGAGAGCGGTTTCGTTCGCGGCGCGGTCAGCCCAGAACTCGCGACGGGTCTGCCAGAGTGGCCCCAACCCGTCATCGTGAGCGACCGCGTTCTGGATCACCAGCGTCGCCAGTCGATCGGGATGCGCCACCGCCAGGCGGAACCCGACGGGTCCGCCGCAGTCCTGCAGAAAGAGGCTGTACCGATCGATCCGCGTGAGCTCCGTGAAGCGTTCGATGATTTCAGCCAGGTTGTCGAAGGTGTAGTCGAAAGAGGTGTAGTCCGGTGCATCACTGTGGCCGAAACCCGGATAGTCGGGAGCCACCAGATGGAAGGCGTCGGCCAGACGCGTGAGGAGCGGTTCGTACATGCGAGAGGACGACGGAAATCCGTGAAGGAGGAGCAAGGTAGGCGCGTCCGGACTGCCCGCTTCGCGATAGAAGATCGAGAGCCGGTTCACCTCAAGCGATTTGTAGGTCGTCGCGTGCATGCTGTTCTCGCTGCGCTTGCATAGGGACGCGTCCCCGACGCCCCGGCGGCCCATTATGCAACCACGTTCGCCCGGTCGGGCGACGTGCAGCTCGAATGCTTCTAGGCGTGACCGCCATCTGCTCGGCGGTCAGCGTCTACTTCCTTGTCGAGATGGCGCAGCTGGCCCGAACTGACCCCCTTGACCAGTTGCTCCAGCACCTGCGCTCGCTCCGATTCCGGCAGTGCCTCGATGGCCTCGAGCACCCTCTGGCTGATCTCCTCATCCGAGGCGTCGGGACCCAGCTCCTGAGTTACCTTCGCGATCAACTCGGTCACGTCTTCCATGGCTCGCCTCCTTGACCGAAAGGTTAGAGGCGCGGTGACACACTCTCGGGCCGCGGGGGTTCGACCCCGCCC
>DATNLP010000398.1:0-4584 GCA_035602795.1 Acidimicrobiales bacterium
GGTGCCCCTGGGAGTGTGGAACTGGGGCCGGGGCTCCATCGGACTGGCTTCGGACGCCCACAACATGGCGGTGGAGCAGGCGGCGCAGCAGCTGCGTGGCGAGTGCTCCAAGGTGCACGGCCACGGCGTGGTGGGGACCCGCGTGGACGTGCACGTGCACACCAAGCACATCGACGTCGAGCTCGTCGGTACGGCCGTGAAGCCCACGGGGCAGCGTGGCCGGGGCGACGACGCCAAGGAGGCCATGCCCTTCGTGTCCGACCTCTCGGCCCGGGACTTCACGCTGCTGTTGCGGGCCGGCTGGATGCCCGTCGGACTCGCGTTCGGCGCCTGCTTCGTCTACGCGCCGCGGCGCACGGCCGGCGCGGCCATGAGGCAGTCGACGCAGAACGTCGAACTGACCAACTACACCGAGGCCATGTACTCCGCCCGCGAGTCGGCCATGGAGAGGATGCAGAGTTCGGCGCTGGCGGCAGGCGGCCAGGGGGTGGTGGAGGTCAAGGTCACGGAAGGGCCTATGCACTTCGCCAAGCACGCCATCGGCTTCACCGCCTGGGGCACGGCGGTGCGCCTGGTCGCCGAAGCGCACCAGTTCGTCAAGCCCGACGTCGTCCTGCCCCTCGACGACGCCGTGGTCACCTTCGACGCGGAGAGTCTGCGCAGCGAGGCTCAGGGCCGGGGCCGGCGGCGATGAGTCCCGCTCGCGACTGGGAGGCCTGGGCCCGCCGCTTCGAGTCGCTGCACGGGCAGGGGCCCGACGAATTCGCGGCGCTCTTCGCCCAAGGTGGTCGCTTCTGCGACCCGGTGACGCCGTGGACGACCGACCTGCGCAAGGTGGTCACCGACACCGACGCCATCTTCCCCGACTGGTCGCAGACGGTGGAGCGCATCCGTGGGGGCGAGGACTGGGCCGTCTTCGAGTGGACGGGCACGGGCACGTTCAATGCCGGGGTGGGCAAGCCGGGCATTCCGATCCGCATGCAGGGCGCCACGGTGATCGACGTGGATGCCGAAGGCAAGGTGACGGCGTGGCGCGACTACCTCGACACCAACGAGCCGATGCAGCAGATCACGACCGGGCTCGAGCGCGCACTCGAGGGCGGCTGACGCCGGCGGCCAGCCGGGCCTTTCTTCAAGCCGGTCCCGCCACCGCCTTCACGTGGGCCAGGCGGGCGTCGCGGGCCTCGTCGAGATCCTGCGCCGCCTTCTCGTCGTCGGCCATCTCGGCGTCGATGTCGGTCTCGGCGAAGCCGATGACGCCCATGTCCTCGAAGGCCGAGCGCAGCTTGGGCCCCCACAGGCCGATGTCGCGCAGGATGGGCACGATGCGCATGAAGAGGAACGACCGGAACACCCGCAGCGTCTCGGAGTTCTCGACGTAGGTGCCGATCTCGGGCGGCAGGTCGAGGCGCTCCCACACCTCCTCGCCCAGGAAGCGGTCGCGCATGAGGTAGCAGGCCTCGATGCAGAAGGCCTCTCGCTCGTCACGCTCGGCCTGGCTCAGTTGCGGGTAGTAGTCGCGCAGGGCCAGCCGCCCGAACATGACGTGTCTCGCCTCGTCCTGCATGACGTAGGCGTTGAGCGCCTTGGCCAAGGGCTCCTGGGCGTTGTTGCGGATGACGCCGAACGCGGCCAGGGCCAACCCCTCTATGAGCACCTGCATGCCGAGATACGTCATGTCCCACCGACTGTCGGAGATGACGTCGTCGAGCAAGGCCTTCAGATACGGGTTGAGCGGGTAGACCAGCTGCACCTTCTCGTGCAGGTAGCGGCTGTACACCTCGACGTGGCGGGCCTCGTCGATCACCTGCGTCGCTGCGTAGAACTTGGAGTCGACGTCGGGCACGGTCTGCACGATCTTGGCGGTGCAGATCAGCGCACCCTGTTCGCCGTGCATGAACTGGCTGAAGCGCCAGGCCTCGACGTGGCGGCGCAACTCGCCCTTGCGCTCGTCGGACATCTTGTCCCACCACTCGGTGCCGAACAGCGGGTTGATCTCGTCGGGCATGCCCACGGGATTGGTCAGGTCGACGTCGAGGCTCCAGTCGAGGCGGTCGCTGCCTACCCACTGGCGCCGCGTCCCCTTGTCGTAGAGCCGCAGCAGCTGGTCGCGTCCGCCGGTGTAGTTGAAGTCGAACACGGTCGTGGCGGGCGACTCCACGCCCCACCTCGGCTCGAAACCGAGATCCGAATCGATCGACGGGCTGGTGGTCATTTGGGCCCCCTTGTCACGTGCAGTCGCCCGGCGGGCGGGTTGCTCGCCCCCGAAGCTACCCCCGTCGCCTGGGCCCCGTCACTCCATGGGTGGTCCACGGAGCGCTAACGGAAGTCGAAAGCCACCTTGATGGCGCCGCTCTGCTCCTGTGTGGCCAGCGCGATGAAGGCCTCCCGCCACTGCTCGAGGCGGAAGGTGTGGGTGAGCATGCCCGTCATGTCGATGCGTCCCTGCTCGGCCAGGCGCAGGTAGTGGGCGATGCCGTGCAGGCGGACGCCGTCGACCTCCTCGACACCGAAGGCGTTCGAGCCCACCCAGGAGATCTCCTTGAAGTAGAGCGGGGACCATTCCCAGCGCGCTGGCGCGTTCACGCCGCTCTTGACCATGGTGCCGCGCTGCTTGAGCAGGCGCACGCCGACTTCGGACGTCTCCGTCGTACCGACCGTGTCGTAGACGACGTCGAAGCCGCCGGGGTGGGCCATCGGGAGACGGGTACCGGGGAACTTCTGCAGCACGCCGCCGGACCATGCGGCGGCCTCCTCGAGGAGCTCCTCGACCGGGTAGGGGTCCACCGGGGTGGCACCCAGGCGTCGCGCCAGTGCGGCCTGGGCGGGGAAGCGCGCCACGGTCATGACCTCCACGTCCGGGTAGAGGGAGCGGAGGATGGCGGTGGCGCAACTTCCCAGCGCGCCTCCCCCGTAGACGAGTGCCTTGCCGCCGGGCGGTGGCGGGTGGCGGGTGACCGAGTGCAGCGACACCGCGAAGGGGTCGCCCAGGACGGCGACCTCGTCGCTCACGCTCTCGGGAACGGGGATGAGCATCGACTCGTGCGCCGGCAGGTAGTCGGCGAATCCGCCCGGCGCATCCTTCGACGTCCCCGTGTGTATGCCGGCCGCCACCGGGCCCTGCGCGAAATGCCAGCACAGGCTGTAGTCGCCGGCCTGGCAGGACGGGCACTGCGGGTCGACACCGCGGGGCCCGCACGACAGCCACGGGTTGAGGACGACGCGCTGCCCGACCTCGAGTGTGGTGACGGCGGGCCCGACCTCCACGACATCGGCCACGACCTCGTGCCCGGGCACGGTGGGGAGCGAGAAATAGCCGTTGAGCGCGCTGTCGCTGAAATCGTCGCCGAAGTCCGAGAAGACCATTTTGGCGTCGGACCCGCAGATGCCGGTGAGCCGCGTCTTGGCCACCGCCCAGTCGTCGCGGATCGGCGTCGGGTGCTCGAGGTCCTGCAGCCGCATCGGCACGTGCGACAGTCCGACCAGCAACTGGTTGGACTCGTCGGGAGGAGTCCAACGTTCCGGCTTCACGCCGTAGAGGAGACCTTGCACGGTTCGCTCCTATCTCATCAGGCCCAACAGCCTGACGGCGTCGATGACGCCGCTGTTGTCGGGGTTGGTGGCGTCGACGACGATCCCCAGGATGATGAGGGCGGCCCACCCGAAACCCACGATGATGCCGGCAATGGCCAGCCCGTCGCCGCGCTGGGCCCCGCGGGATTGTCTGATCTGCGAGCGGGCGACGAACCCGAGGATCACGCCGGCGATGAGGGGAATCACGAGGATGCCGGCACAGGAACAGATCAGCGAGGCGATGGCCAAGCCGTTCGTCTTTTGGGCCGGTCCGTCGTAGGCCATCGGTTGGCCGTGGGGCGCATAGCCGCCCGGTTGCGCCTGTGGTCCGTAGGAGCCGTAGGGCGCGCCGGTGTACGGCTGCGGCCCGGCGCCGTAAGCCGGTAGTTGGACCTGTCCCGGCGCCGTCGACCACGGAGCGGGGCCGGGCACGGTCGGACCCGCGGTAGGCGGACCGGTCCACAGCTCGGGCGGGTACCACTTGCCGTCGGACGCCAACCACCATCCGGGACCCTGTGCGGTGTCGCTCATGTCGTGTTCGTTCCCTGCGCGCCGAGCACCGCAGCGAGCATACGGGCCGCACCATCGGCCCGCCCGGGGCGGCTCACACGAGATAGGGGCAGTGCCGGCAGCCTGAGCTGCAGCAGTAGCCGCGGCGCGCCAGGTAACCGGCGGTGAGGACCGTCAGTCCGGAGCGGGGATCGACATACGTGTCAGCCCCGCGGCCGAGCGCGCTGGCGTGCGCGGCGACGATGTCGTCGAAATCGGGTTCGGCGCGTGACAGCCGGTCCGGATGCGGCTCGGCCAGCGGCCGCTCGGCCAGCGGTTCGGCCAGGCTGCTACCTCTTGGTGGCCTTCCGGGCGGGAGCCCGCTTCGCCGGCGCCTTGCGCGTCGCCGTGGCCCTCTTCGCCGGTGCCTTCTTGGCCGCCGTCTTCTTGGCCGGTGCCCGGCGGGCCGGGACGCGTGCCGCCACGGGAGCGGTGGACTTGCCGGCGACGGCGACGGCGGCG
>DATNLP010000405.1:0-2255 GCA_035602795.1 Acidimicrobiales bacterium
CGCACCGCAACTGGGCCGACCTGCGCGGGCTGCTGCGGGAGGAGGCCCGGCCCGACGCCGTGCTGGCGGGCGACATGAACACCTGGGGGCCGCTGGTGCGGCGCTTCCTGCCCGGCTGGCACCGGGCGGTCAAGGGGGCGACCTGGCCGGCCTGGCGCCCGCACAGCCAGATCGACCACATCCTGGTGCGGGGCCGGCTGCGGGCCGTCTCGGGCTCGGTGTGCCCGGCGTCGGGGTCGGACCACCGTCCCGTACGGGCGACGCTGGAGCTGTAGGTCCGGTGCCTCCGAGGGCGCGGCGGTGGCATATCACCGCTCCTCCCGCTGTTGTCGCCCGGCATCCCCGGCACCGGACGCGGCGCCTGCGGGGGCGGGGGGGCGCGGTGGTGGCGCTGGCGCTGGGCCTGCTGGGACTGACGGGAGCGGCCTGCTCGAACGGGCCGGGCCACCCGGCCACAACGGCCACTTCCGGCGGCAGGACCCAGGCCACCCGGGTGCCGGTGCCGGGGGTGGGGACGTCCACGACGACGTCCTCCACGCCGGGCACCACGACCACGACCACGACCACGACCAAGCCGTCCACGGCCTCGGGGGCGCCGCCGACACTCGGCCTGGCCAGTGCCTTCGGCCCCTCCTCCGCCGGCTTCGGCCAGGTGCGGCCGTCGGAGATCTCGCTCGGGGGCGACCCGACGGGGATGGTCAGCGGCATCTCTTGGCAGTCGTGGGGCGGTGCCCGGGCCAGCGGGACGGGCACGGGCACCTACGTCGGCCCCGGGCAGACGGCGGCCCAGGGCAGCCCGGAGCCGGCCGACGTGGTGGCGTCCGGCCTGGGCACGTGCGGCGGCGCACCGGCCTACCAGCAGGTGACCTGGTACTTCCCCACCGAGGGCCAGTCGCTGAGCACCACCACGGTGAGCACGGTCGACGCCTGCACCGGGCCGTAGCCTTCGGGCCGCCTCGACCGGCGACTGTCGCGCGTCCCGTTCCCCCGAGTGCGCCGTCGGTCCCACGTGGGGTGGGGTTCGGCCGGCGACCGTCCTCGTGGGGAACGAGCAACTCATCGACAATTGCGGTGCCGCAACAGCCCCCGTTCAGCAGGAGAATCATTGTCAGGGCTGGGCGCCGCAACTTATAGTGCCTCGATCGGATTCACGCGGAAGGGGGGCCGCACCAAGGGAGGAGCACACCCATGTTGAAACGGACGCGGCGGATCCGGACGGAGGAGGCCGAGACGGGCAAGGGCATCCGCCGACGGGTGCTGGCAGTCTGCTCCTCCATGGGCATCCTCGGCTCCATGATCGCCTTCGCCGCCGTGGGAACGGCGGGCGTGGCGGCCAGTGCGGCGCCCACCATCACCAACTATCCCCGCATCGGGGTGGCCTGGCACGGGCAGTACAACACCTGGTCGGCCTCGAACTGGTCGGGCTACGCCGAGACCGGCACCTTCACCGGGGTGAGCGGGACGTGGACCGTCCCCGCCGTCTCCGCCACGTCGTCCCCGACGTACTCGTCGGCCTGGATCGGCGTCGACGGGTTCAACGACGACAACCTCATTCAGACCGGCACCGAGGAGGACTACTACAACGGTGCCCCCCACTACGACGCCTGGTGGGAGATTCTGCCGGCGGCCGAGACGGAGATCTCGACCAGGTCCTACCCGGTCACGCCGGGCGACCGCATGAGCGCGTCGATCTACGAGACGACGCAGACCACGGGGGGCGGGGGCGGCTTCTTCCACCGCCAGACCCAGACCGAGCACGTCTGGGACATCAAGATCGCCGACACCACCAAGGGCTGGTCGTTCTCCACCAACCAGGGCTACAACGGCGCCGGCTCGTCGGCCGAGTGGGTCATGGAGGCGCCCGAGGTGGGCAACAAGATCGCCACGCTGGCGCACTACACCATTTCGCCACCGGCCGGCACGGGTGACTTCGACAACGCCGGCATCCTGGCCGGCACCGTCAGCAGCGGCACGCCGACGTACACGACGGCCGGGCTGAACTACCAGAACGACTCGGGCGTCATGATCCAGAACGGTGCCCAGGTCTCGACGCCGGGCGACCCGGACACGGCCCTGTCCGCGTTCGACGCCGACTACGGGTCAGCCGTCCCGCCGACGCCGGCCGGCTGACCGCCGGGGCCGGGAGGGCTCGCAAGCGCCAGTCGAACGTGGCAATCAGTCGAACGTACCCGTGAAGAGGCTGGGGTGCGGCCGCGCCGGCCGGGTGGAGAGGAAGGGCCGCACGTAGGACTCCA
>DATNLP010000407.1:0-30670 GCA_035602795.1 Acidimicrobiales bacterium
GCTTGCGGTCGACCCACATCACTGACCCCAGTGGGCTGGATTCGGCCACGGTGAGCTCCCCGGCCGACCTTGTCCGGCTTGGTGAGGCGTCCATGGCCATCGGGAGTTTCCGACAGATCGTCGACCTCGGCCAGGCCACGCTGCCGGTGGACGGACTCGAGTACAACCTCAACTTCGACCTCGGCCAGGACGGCATCGTCGGCATCAAGACCGGGTCAGATGCGGCGGCGAACGGCTGCTATCTGTTCGCCTCGGTCCAGAGCGTCGCCGGACGGAACGTCACGGTGATCGGCGCCGTGCTGGGACAGCCGGGTGCCAGCCCGAACACGGCCGCCGTGGAGGCTGGTGACCAGCTTTTGCGGGCCGCATTCGCTTCCATCAGGTCGCTCCCGCTCTTGCCGGTGGGGCACGTCGTCGGCCAGGTGGTCGAGCCCTGGGGCGCGTCAGCGCCCGTCGTCGTGACGGCCTCGGAGCCGGTCATCGGTTGGGCTGGGCTGGCCATTCCTTTCCGGGTTGGTGTGGACTTGCCGGCGGCTCCGCTGAAAGCCGGGGTCGAAGTCGGAGCCCTGGTCGCCGACCAGAACGGACAAAAGGCTCGCGTCGTCCTGCGGACGACGGGCCCGCTGTCCGGTCCGTCCGCGTTCTGGCGCATGACCCGCTGAGAAACCCCTGACCGTCTTCTTGGGTGCCGGTTGGCGGTCAGTTCCACTCGAAGAGCTTGCGTACCCTGGTCTTGCCGTCGGGCCGCAACGGCGCCTCCAGCATGGCCGCAGCCCTGTGCGTCTGCAGCCACGTCGTGAGTTGCTCCGCATCGCCGAAGACGATCTCTTTGTCGGTCGCCATGACGTAGAGGCGGATCGTGTCCCTGTCCGCCGTCACCGAGAACTCGATCACCCCCTCATCGACGAAGCACCAAAGCGGTGTTGCTCCGGGCGTGGTCCTGGGTTCGAGGCGCCACCCGGGTCGACCCTGCAGAAGGTCCACAATCTGCTTCCTCGGCTGGTCGGCACGTCGGCCCATGTCCGGGTCTCTCTCTCGTCAACGAATGGATGACCTGTTCAAAGTATCGCTCCTCCGGTCGGATACCAGGATCGGCCGATCGCCCGGCTAGAGAGTCCCAGTTGACGCCTGCATCTGGGCACGTCGTCACCGGGTCTTCTCCGGCACAATGGAGGCGTGGCCAGCGGCGGACATCTCCCGAGCGAATCCGAGCTCGCTTCGTGGCCCACGTTCACCGAGGAGCGTCCCCTCGAGCTCTTGGCGAGTGCCTGCTTGCTCGGGGTGCCTTGTGGAGTCGACGGAACCTCGTACGGTGCTCCTTACTTACATACGGAACGTTTGCTCCACCATGCCCATGTCCACGTCGTGATGTTCTGCCCCGAGGAATTCGCTTTCGGCACTCCGCGACAGACGCCTGACATCTGTGGAGGTGACGGGTTCGACGTACTGGACGGAAGAGCCCGAGTCCAGAGCGAAACCGGCGAGGACTGGACCGAGCAGATGCTCGATGCGGCTCACGCCATGTTGACGATGGCGAAGCAGAACAACGTTCGACTGGCGCTCCTCATGGATATCAGCGCCGCCTGTGGATCCCAAGTCATCTATGACGGCCTTCGCTCGGAAGGTCATTATCAGGCGGGGCAAGGGGTCTGCGCCGCCCTCCTGATCCGACACGGTGTCAAGGTGGTGAGCCAAAGGGATCACCGTACGCTCGAGGCAGTGTTGGGCAAGCTCGATCCCAGTCATCAACCAGATCCGGCGGCTCGCGATCACCACGAGACGCCGTGGTACCTGGAGAGCTTCGGATCTCAGTAGGCACGGCCCTCGAAGAGTCAAGGTGTCCCTCGCGCCGGATCTGTGGCGAGGGGCATTTGCCGAGCGCTGCCCAGAAAGCATCCAAACGCGACGCGAAGCTGGGGTGCAGCGGGCCTCTCAGGGCGAGACGCCGAGCTGTCCGAGGAGCCCAGCAAGGTCCCAGTAGTCCCTTTGGGAGACGACGAGGCCATCTTCGGTCACTTCCCCGATGGAAACACCGCGGAGGGTGAACGGAACTCCCCTGCCGGGAAGCGGACCGATCGAGCCTGTGTTTGTGCCACGGCAGATCGTTTCAAACGCATATGAACGCAGCCCGGCCACGCGCTGAACGACGTCAAACGTCATGTCCGCAGACATCTGGAGTGCGCCGGCACCCATCTCCCGGATTCCGTCATGGCCAACGAAGACAGCTCCCGTCGGCACGTCCTCGTACCGCACGTCCGCACTCATGAACCCGAGGAGCGTGGACATCGCTTCCTCGTCCCCGTCACTGCCCCTGGGCTGAGGGTGGTTGATCCACGCATCGAGGTACCGCTCCAACCAGGATGAGTTCATTGTCTGCTCCGCTCAGGCAGGGGTGCCCGTTCCCCTGGGATGGTGGGACACCTTTGAGCCCGTCCGTCTCTATGGAACGGCAACCGACGGGGCGACCGCGTCAGCTGAATGCGCGTGCCGGAGCAGGGATGCGCTCACGAGCAACATGACGACGAGAAAGCCGATGTAGGCGCCCCAGCCCACCACCATCCAGCCCTTGCCGTGGTAGCTGCTGAAGGTGACCCCGATCCACACTGCGAGCCCGTTGAAAGCCGCGACGACGAGACTCAGCCACCCGATCCATCGGGCCGCGACCTCCCGGCCCAGCATGGCGAGTCCCAACCCGACCAGGAAGACCGCCGTCATGACCGACGTAACCGAGAAGAACAGCGTGTTCAGGTCGCCGAGCATCCGGACGAGGGAAGGGTCGTTTATGCCGCCAGGCTGGGCGACCATGAAAGCGAGCACCGCGGTGGGGAGCGCCGCCAGAGCCGTCGTGATCGCCACGCCCAAGCCGGCCCCGAAGACGATCGGAGCCAGCGAATCAGTGCCGTCTTCCCGTCGCCGGACCACATGATGCAGGTAGGCGACGAACCAGAGCAGCACCCCGGCCGCGAAGAAGTCGCAGATCATCCCCGTTTGCAGGGCCACCCGGTGATCGGTGACCCAGGCCAACGTCGTCGCCGGCGAGGCGTCGACCCGCGGCTGCTGCGGATAGATGAAGCCGGAAAGCACAGCGAGCACCACGAATGAGAGGCCGCTTAGCGCGCCGAGACGCTCGAACGTATCTTCCTTCATGAGGGTTCCCCCCTTTGGTGTCGACATCAATAGTACGACTCCGGCGTGGGAAATGTCCGAACTCGTGTCCGTGGCGAGCAGCCGCTCCTGTCCCGTCCCGGTCGGCGTTTCTGACAACCAAGCCGCACTCATGCGTTGTGGCCGAGCGTCACCGGCAATCTCTCGACCCCGCGGATGATCATCCTTCTGGCCCACATTGGTTCGTCGTAGACGGGCGTCATCCGGGGAAGCCGGCGAACCAGCTCGGGGAGCGCCACCTGCGCCTCGAGCCGCGCCAGCGCCGACCCCAAGCAGTGATGGGGTCCGCCCCCGAAGGACGCATGCTCGTTCGCCCTGGGCCTCGCCAGGTCGAGGACGTCGGCCTCCGGCCCCCATTTGTCCGGGTCACGGTTGGCCCCGCCGAGGCACAACAGCATCACGGATCCTTCCGGAATAAGAACGTCGTCGATCTTGACCGGACCGAGGGCGATCCGACGCGTGTATTGCACCGGAGAATCGAATCGAATCAGCTCCTCAATGGCATTCGCCTCGAGACCGCGGTCACCGCGGAGACGATCGAGCTGCTCGGGGTACTCGAGAAGGTGAACGAGCCCGTTACCGATCAGGTTCAACGTGTTCTCGTGACCGGCGATGTACAAGAGTGTGACCTGAGAGACCAGCTCCTCAAGGGTCAGACGCTCACCAGAGATCTCGGCCTGAATGAGCTCGGACAAGATGTCCTCACACAGAGACGCTCGCTTCTCTCGAACGACGTCTTCGACGTATCGGGAGAGCGCCCGTCCCGCCTCGATGCTCTTGGCCTCCTCCTCCGGCGCGTTCAACGGATCGAACGTCTTCGTGATCGCCACCGACCATGCACGCAACTGAGGGATATCCGCCGCGGGCATTCCCAGCATCGCGGAGATGATCAAGGCCGGCAGCGGCAGAGCGAAGTCAGCGATGATGTCGGCCTCTGAGCGCTCCGCCAGAGAGGTGATCAACTCGTCCACTTCGGCCTGGGTGCGATCGCGCCACGAACTGATGGCTTTAGGCGTGAACGCCTTGGCGACGAAGCCCCGCAGACGAGAGTGGTCCTCGCCGTCTCGACGCAGCATCATCTGGTGCAGATGACCGCCTCCGATCCGGTTGCGGGCCACCTCGGCATCGACAGCCTGAGTCGAATAGGCGCGAGAAATATCGACGGCCAACGAGCGGTCACGGGCAAGCCGGTGCACGTCTGCGTAACGGGTGAGGATGAACCCGTCGATCACGGGATCGAAATGAACGGGATCCTTTGCTCGAAGAAGGTCGTAGTAGGGGTAGGGATCGGCGAGAAAGGCGGGATCCCGGGGATCGACGAGAGTCTCCCCTGTGCTGCCTGGCGGTGGACGCCTCGGGGCGACCCGCGGATGCGACGGAGCCGGCGCGGGCCGCTCGGCATTCTCGTTTGCACTTCGCAGCCGACCTGTTGTCTCCCGAAGGAGCGCGAGCATCACGCTGGGGCTCTCGAGGAGGTTCTCGATGAACCTCGAGCCGTCGACTTCCTGGAGCACCATGTCACTCGTGGCGGTGACCGTGGCGCCGCAGGGCCGCCCCTCGATCAGCGCCATCTCGCCGAAGGACTCTCCCGCCCCGATTTCGGCCACGAACAACCCGGCCAGGGTGACTGCGGCTGTTCCCTCGATGATGATCCACCACCGGTCAGCGACGCTTCCTTCGGTGCAGATCACGTCGCCGTCGGTCACTGTGCGCACGTCACGCAGTGACGAAGTCAGCCCGGAGAGCTCATCGGGCGAACAACCTTCGAACAAGGCAAGGTCGGCCAGGCTGTTCGGTTCGGGCATTTCGAAGACTCCCTCCTGGCGACTTCAGCAGGATCGTAGATCGCAAGGGCAGAAATCGTTAAGGGCTTGGTCCTTGGGTGTCCAACCGCTGGAGAGCCAGGCGTGGCGGCACACCGACGCCATAGGACATCAAGGGGCGAAATCGGACTGCTTCACCTCACGAAGGAAAGATGAGCCCCGAGTGCCTTACGCTGCCACTTCAGCGACCACGACGGAAACGTTGTCTCGACCGCCGTGACTGATGGCTTTGTCGATCAGGTTGTCCACGACCGCGGCAATGTCCCCGCCCGCCGCCATGGCGCTGGCGATCTCCCCGCCTGACAGCTCGTTGAACAGCCCGTCCGTGCACACGACGATTCGATCTCTCTCTTCGAGGACGAGAGTTTGGCGGTCGATCTCGACATCGGGCCCGACGCCGAGTGCTCGGGTCAGAACCCCGTAATGGGGGTGCTGAGATGCCTCGTCTTCTCGTAGCTCTCCGCGCTGGATGAGCTCGGCGGTAACGCTGTGATCTTGGGTGAGTTGGGTCAGCGCACCCTCATGCCATAGATAGGCTCGACTATCGCCGACGTTGACGATTGCAATATGTCCGTCTGTGAGCAGTCCAGCGGCACAGATCGTCGTGCCCATGCCGTCCAATCCGGCTTTTGCGTTTGCACGATCCCGGATCGCCCAGTTCGCCGCCCGCACTGCCGCTTCGAGCTCGTCTACTGACCGGCCCGAGAAGACCGCGGGCACCACACCTGCGACCGCATTCGCTGCGATCTCGCCGCCGGGGTGTCCTCCCATTCCGTCGGCGACGAGCGCAAGACGATCACTCCGTACGATCGCATCTTCGTTGTTCTCGCGTAGCCGCCCGATGTCCGTGCGACCCGCCGTTCGAAGTGTGGTCATGAGCTCCTCCTTGGAATCGGTGTTTGTGACCGGAGACATTTGGTCCTCGTTCGCTGCGAACAGATGGCGCGCAAGTCCGAGGGCTCTTTGACGGTGGATCGCATCGGTTCGAAGCTGTCTCGCCCAGGCATTGAGCTGATCCTGGGACGGCTCACGCATGAATGAGCGGATCTCCGCGAGTGGCACGCCCGCTTGTCGTAAGGCGTCAATCACCTGGGCGTCAGCTAACTGGCCTGGCGAGTAGTAGCGGTACCCCGAGCCAGGATCCACCGCCGCCGGGGCGAGGAGGCCCTCGGCTGCATACGTCCGGAGCCGTTTGGCCGAGAGACCAGAACGGTCCGAGAACTCACCAATTGGCATGAGGTCATCCACCCGATGATCATCCACCCGATGAAGCTTGAACCCTCCCCACTGGTCAGAGTCAAGTGGGCCTGACCGGGAACGGCTCTCTCAACCTCGTCAATTCGTATCGCGGCACAATCGTTGACTGACGATCCGGCCCAAACCCCCGGGCGCCTTCAGTCCCGCCGTTGGTAAGGTTCTTCGTTGATCGGCCTCGCTGGAGGTCCCACTTCATGTTCAGACGACAGAGGCAAGAGGCCGACGAGGCCGAAGATGTCGCGGTGGCCGCCGCTCTCGAGTTCGACATCGGCTCGGTCGAAGAATCGATTGAGGCGTATCTCAAGGACCCCTCCGTCACCCTGCGCAAGCAGTTGTTGGTCGGACTCGAGCGACTCGATCAACAGATTGACAACAGCGATGCCTACGAAAGCAGCGTCATCGGCTCGGCGGCCATCGGCTACTCAGACAAGGGCTCTGTGATCGGAGAGACAAGTGGTCACTCGGCGGCTGAAGAGGTCCCCGAATCGGTCCTGCGGGCGCAGACAGCCTTAGTCAAAGCGGCCAAGCGAGAAGTCACTGCACCAACGCCCGACACCCTCGCTGACTTGACCGCTGCCCATCACGCCTTGGTTGCGGCCCGGAACATGGAGCCGCCCACGCACTAAATTCAGGTGCGGAACGTCGAATCAGGGACCGTTTTACGCGGCGCAATGTACTTCGGTGTCGCCGTACCTTGTCGGAAGGCGCAAACTTATGCCCCACACTCCGAGTCGTATCTCCGCCATAGGAGATGGACGGCCGGCTCTCGCTCACCGATTGTCATCGGCGGAGTTCAGCGCCCGCGGGTTGCATGGTCGCGGCAAAATCGACTAAAACGTTTGCCCAATCGTGACCGGTGCCGAGAAGTGCCCGACGACGAAGCCAGGTCTCCCAAGCCGAGTGCTGAGGCTCGCCGGTGTTGGGGCCGGGATGGTGAGCCTGACTCTCGTCACTGCGATCACCGCAACGGTGGTCGTACCCTCGGGACCCGTCGCGGCCAACCAAGTGTCCGAGCTCCAAGCGCAGGCGGCCCAGATCACCCAAGATCTCGTGCTGGAGCAGCTCCAAATCGGTGTCTACCAACAGCATTACGACGTCGACGCCGCCACGGTCCAGCACGACCAGGCGGAGATCGGATCGAGTGAGAACCAGATCCAATCCGACGTGAGTCGGGTGAGTCGCGATCGCGAGCGGCTCCGGTCTGAAGCGCTTTGGGCCTACATCAACTTGGACCTGCAGTCCGTTGGGAGCGCCGCCCTGTTCGAGGGGAACCAGAATGAAGCGGCACCGAGAGCGGAGTACGAACAGGTCGCAAGTGGTGACATCACCCTCACCATGGACGCGCTCCATACCGACGAGAACGGGTTGCGTGCCGAACGCGCCACGCTCGAGCAACAAGAGGCACAGGACCAATCGACGACGAACCAGGAGGCAACGCTGACCAACGCGGCGCGCCAGACCGAGGTCCAGCTTGCTTCCAAGCAGTCAGAGATTACGGGCGAGCTCGCCGTGGCGGTGACCCAGCAGCAGGCGGCACAGGCCGCGGCTGCTGCAGCAGCAGTCCGGGCCGCACAGGCCAAGGCTGCCGCGGCGGTGGCCACCGCGCTCGCGTCACGGCCGCCTTCCTCCACCTCCACGGTGCTGCTGGGGGGCGCTGCCAGCACGCCGTCGGGCGATCCGTCGCTGCCTCCCTTCCTCCAATGCGTCCTGCAGGCGGAGTCGAGCGGCAACTACGACGCCGTTTCGCCGGGGGGCGCGTACATGGGCGGTTTCCAATTCAGCCAGGCGACGTGGAACGAAGCGGCTGACCTGGCCGGCATGCCACAACTCATCAACGTCCCCCCGAACGAGGCGACTCCGGCCGATCAGGACGACCTGGCCATCGCGCTCTACGACGCCGATGGCCAGCAGCCTTGGGATGACTCCTGCCGGACGAGCTGATGCGGGCCACCACGGTGCGCGCCTACTGCTGACTGCGGCGCGCCGCTGCATCGCCGAGGCAACGAACACGCATCTATCGTAGGGAAGGTGCCAGAGCACTTCGCCTACGCGATCGACAAGCGCTACCTGCCGGTGGTATTGCCCTTTTTGTTGCGACCCGCAAGGGATGGGGTGACACTCACTGAAGGGGGTTCTTTCTTAGCGACCTTCGGCCTGTTCAAGATCACCACGCCGCGTTCGAATATCTCTGGTGCGCACATCACTCGGAACTACCGCTGGTGGACGGCAGTGGGAGTTCGCATGTCACGTGTCGACGACGGGTTGACCTTTGGAACGAACCACAGCGCCGGTGTATGCATTCACTTTGTAGACAGAGTGCCGTCGCCACTTCGACGAAGCGGCCATTCGGCCCTGACCGTAACCGTTGCCGACTTGGAGGGACTCACGACAGCGTTAGGTGGGGACAACGAGGAACCGGCATCCTCGGTCTGACCGACAGAGCACGACATCGGAAACGGCCTTTCCGGGATCGAAATTCACCGGGCTCGGGTGCGGCCGACGAGCACCCTGAGGCATCGTCGACCAGTCTGGCGACACGAGTGATGAGCGAATTCAGCGTCGCCCGCGGATACTCCCGAGCAGACCCCCCAACTCTGGGCCATTAGAGGGCTGCCCGGCGATCCGTTGGGAAAATCTATGATCCGGTCGTGCGAATGGTGCGTCAAGTCATCGTGTTCGACGCAGCAGACCTGCACGCGGAGAGCGCGTTCTGGGCCGGAATCCTTGGCGGCCGCGTCTTCGAGGACGCCGTTGGCACAGCGTCACCGACGCCGCCGGCGAATGGCGGATCGGCGTGCAGCTCGCACCGAACCACAGTCCCCCGGACTGGCCTGACGGCAGCCCGCAGCAGGTCCACCTCGATCTCCACGTCGACGATCCCCGAGTTGCGCACAAGGAGGCGATGGCGATGGCTCTCGGAGCCCGACTCCTCCAGCCCGCTTCCGACCTCGATGCTGACCGCGGCCACCAGACATACGCCGACCCGGCTGGACATCCGTTTTGCATCGGATGGGGGCATCCGTCTCGAGATGCGCTCAGGGCATTGGTCGCCGAACGCGGTTGACGATCAGATGAGGGACGGCGGCGCATTCCGCGTACGCCGGCCTGGAGCGATGCTCGACGTCCTTTAGCGGGTCGTGGTCAGGCGGGGTACGTCTTCGTCTTCACGTACCAGGAAGACGGATCGCGACGAAGCTCCTCCCATCGGCGCTTCATAGTTCCATGAAGTTGCTCTCGAAGTTCCGGGTCCCGCCTTGCGCGTTGCCATAGCGCCTGTCGGCTCTGACCTACCGACTCGGCGATTTGCTCCCACGACAACCCAGAGGAGCGTGCAAAGGAGATCGCTTCTTTTTGAGCCGTCTCGAAGTAGCGGCTGAAGGCAGTTGCAATCCGAAGCACTTCAATGGGATCGGGATCCGAACTTGCCCGAATCCGCTCCCAGGCTTCCCAAAATGATTCCGAAGGTGTCACCCTGACGACACTGAACGATTCAGTAGCCGGTGTCAACATCCGTTTACAACGGAGGTCGCGATCGAGCCATGCCAGTGCTCCCCTACGCCGGGACACTGGAGACATTTTGCGCGACGAAGAGCCGCGATGAGCGGCCACAAGAGCGCATACCCGACGGGTGCTGCGGCAATTTAGGGGGGGTGGGGACGCGTCGAAATGCCGCTCTTGATGAGTCAGTCCTGCCCGATGATCATCTTCGTTGCCGCTTCGACCAGGGTGCGTTCGGTGCTCAGCAGTTGCTGGGTGATGTCGAAGCCCGCCTCCACCAGTGTCTCCAGATTGGACACCGGAAGGATGCTGGGCAGCTTGGGTGTGATGGGTGCCGTGATGTCGGCTATGGCAGAGAGCACCGAAAGCCCGATCGCCTCCGCCGCCTTGATGGAGGCGATCGACTGATCCTTGAACACCAGCCCCGCCTTTTCGCCCTGCTTGAACGACTCCTCAGTTTGCGTTCGGGCGATCGTTGCCAATCCCTCGAAACTCTCGACGATGCTCTCGGCGAGGCCTTCGGCGGCGCCGTCAACCCTTCCGTTCTTGATTGTCCTCTCGGCTTCAGTCGTGGCCATAGTGGTCTCCTTCGTAGTCGGGATGTTGGACGTCCACGTCTTGGGCACATCGACGCTGGAGATGGAGCCACGCTCAACTTGTGTTGAGCACACCACTCAACACCTTGTACCCGCGCGAAATTCTAGGGACTCCCAGTTAGAAGTCAATAGAGGGAGCGCGAACGTCCGGGCATTTCCCGTCGTCGTCACATACGCGTCTCGCAGCCAACGTTGCCGTCACAGAGATCCACGCGTTGCAAAGTGAGCACACCGCCATTGAACTCGCCTACCCGAGCGCGGCAACTTCGATCCGGTAGTCAGCGCGTCAGCGAATAGGCCAAGTCCCGTCTCACGACGGAATAATGGAGGGCGGGCGTGGGTTTCTCTCGACTCTGGGAGCGCCGGAACGAACCCATTCCGCGGACCCGTACCGGCATGGACCTATGTCGGACGTTGGATCGACGCAAGCGCTCGGCCCTTCGGCCATGTTTCATTCAGGCGAGGATCTGGGTGGCGCATGACTCGGAGGAGGGATGGCTCGTGTCGACCCTCATGTCCGGGACCCAGATCTACTGGGAAGAGGCCGCATCCTTCACAATGGGCGTTCCGAATCCCCTGTGCGCTCGCGATTGCACGTTTGTTGCATGGCGACCTTCGATATTGACGGAATCGCCGCAGGCAAGCGCATAAAAATTGTCTGACCTGCAGTGTCGGAGGCGTTTGACGCATGACCCCATTGGCGTTGCTCAGCCGGAACAAAGGGAGTGACGTAGCGCAAAATCCCAGGCAGGGAGTCAAAAACGATGAGGGCCGGTCCTCCGAGTGGGGAAGCCACCGTTGATCGTGAGGGAGACCGTCAACGCACCCCGGGGACGCGGGCCAGACTGGCCCAATGGCACGCCCTGATGACCCAGGACCCAACGTAGCTGCCTCCACGAATCCTGCGGCCGAAAGGGGGGCCCGCCCAGGAGGTGCAGCGAGCCGAACAGCGCCGTGGCTCAATGAGAGTTGGTGCAATCTCAACGGGGAGTGCCCAGTCTGTTGGTCCAACCAATCTTCAACTTCGGGTCATGGTCGAAGTGCGGTCTCCGGAGGGATCGGGTCTTGGGAGAACGCGTGAATGAACTGGAACACTGGGATGGCCGGGTGACCCCGTGAAGGGCTTGCTGGTTGCCGCGGGCGTGTTGCTTGTCCTATCGCCATTTGTGGCGATAGGTATCGGCCTCTTCAAGAACTACCGCGATGGTCATCCGTGGCCGGAGGGCAGGCCGCACAACGCACGCAACATCACGCTTGGCTTTGTTGGATGCTTGCTCGCTACGTTGGTATTCGCTGCTTTCTCACGGCACCCCACGTCACCTCCGACCCTGGCAGATCCTGTTAACCAAGTGGACCAGTTGTACGTGCCGTCTGTGTCCACGACGACGACAACGACGGCCGGAGTGCCGTCCACGTCCACGTCTACGTCTGCGACAACCGCTCCGTCCGATACTGCACTGACTCTGTCGTTGCCTGGTGGCTCTCTGTTGCAGGTGTTGACGAGTTCGCCGCGGCCGACGACGAGCGCTGCGACAACGTCAGGTACAACGGCCAGTGCAGCTCCGGACCCGATTACGCCGATTCTCAGCGCAGTGCCTCCGACGACGGTGTCCGTGACAACGACAACGTCGTCTGGGAGCACGACGACCCGTACGACGACAAGCACCACAACAACGACGACGACCACGGTGCCTCCAACGACCACGACCACAGTGCCTCCAACGACCACCACGACAACCGCTGGGAACACCGGTGGCACCGGAGATACCGGAACCACGGGGGACACGGGTAACACATGATCGAGATCGGTGTGACTGGGACGTCGAGAGGCATGTCTCTGGGTCAGCAGATGCAGTTCGGTCTAGTGGTTTCGTACTGAGCCACACGCGTAATGTCGAGGGATGCCCACTTCCCCAGCCAGAGCGCACTTCGTTTGCGGATCGGGAGATGATGCGGACGTGTCCGCGTGCATGCGAGTGGTGCGCTAGGCCCGGGAAGACCTATGGGCGGTGACGATAATGCCGCAATTCAGCGGTTGATCGACAAGGACCAGATAATCGATCTCGTCCATCACTATTCGTACTACGTCGATCACAGGCTCTACGACGAGGTCGTTCAGCTGTTTACCGAGGACTGTGTGGTCGACTACGGACCAGGTATCCCGCCCGTCAGATCCAGGGTAGGTCTCAGGCAGATGTTCGGACATCCCGCCGCTGGATTCGCCGCGACGAGCCACCACAATGCAAACGTCCTCGTGACATTCGAGGACCTCGATCATGCGTCAGTGCGCACATCCGTGTATGCCTGGCACCAGCGGGCCGACGGGGGTACACCTCGCCTGTGGGGCTATTACCACGACTCAGTGGTCCGCCTTCCGGAGGGATGGCGCATTGCTGAGCGACAGCTTCGGACCCTGGGCGTCGAGGATTGGAATATGGAGATGCATTCGGCCCTTGATGGCGAAGCTGGGTAGGTCGACAGTCGTCATCCGATAGCGAAGCCGTCCCTCCATCCGAATCAGCGCAAACCGTCGTGTCGATCGGGTATCTCACATTGCCGGCGGGTGGGACGAGTACGGGCTCTGGGTCAAGCCCGCGGGAAATTGCACTCCGAACTGGAGACGAGGGTCGATCAGAGACAGGGCGGATTCCCTCTGCCTCGTCGGGCGCACGACCGGAGAGTCTACGGCCGTGTCTGCATGTCGTCCGGCTCCCTGGAGGCCCAGTGCCTAACATCCGAAGGTGCGGATTCAACGCGGCGCCATTGTGCTCGTCGTCGTTCTGTTCGCGTGCTCCGACTGCACCCAGGCCGATTCGGAGGCCCATTCGCCACACTCCACTCAGCCTCACATCACGACGACGACTCACGCCAGCAACACCACCACCAACCCCGCAACCGCCACCACCTTGCCAGTCTTTGGGACTCGCACCTTTACGGTGTCGGGCGTCTTGCTGTCGGGGGGAAACTGGCTCACCGTGGGGCTCCACCCGACAACTACGCCCGTGCAGCTGAAGGCGTCCGGTGCCACCCCGCTCGAGGTGTGCCCAGCGGGCCTCGACGGAGGGCTGGACGACAGTTCCTGGCCACCGCTGTTCAAGTTTCAGAGCTGCATGCACCTGAGCCCGTCGGTCATGGCGACGTTGCCGGCAACGGATGGAGAGACGCACGTCGCGTTTGCCATCAAGGAAATCTCCCCGGGTCCATTGAGTCCACTACAGGTGTCTGTGACCTACAACGCAACGGACTCCTTCGTGGAGGTGATACCGCCGGCTACAACGAGCCAAATGTATATGACCGTCTCGTACACGCCGCTTTCAGCCACCACCGGGGTGACGGCTACGCCAATCAACCTGCTCACGCCGGCGCATGGGTATTCGCTTGACGTGATGCAGGACGGGCGAGCCCTGACCCAAATGGAGCTATGTGACTTTCCCACCGAGTTGACATCGTGTTTCGGAGGAGCCATTCCAGGACAACCGGTCGCGGTTCAGCTGGTAGGGCGTGGAGGTCCGGTCGTGCTCAACCTGGCGTGGAAGTAGATGGGGTCGACGCACCTTTTGCGACCATTCCGGAGATCAGTGCTTCGCCCTACTCATGAGGCGGCTACTCAGCAGATTGGGTATTTCCGTCCGCTGGGGTGGCAGGGCGCTGCCCGTGGCCACCTGGATCGTCAGATAAGCGGGAAGGATTGATCCCGTTCAGGGGTTACTCGATCGTGGCTTCCGTTGCATCGACCGTGACCGTTTTCTGGCGGCCAGGTTGCCGCTATTGCTGGCGACTGCGCCGCAAACTAAAGCGATACGGAGTGCAGGTGGACGAAGTCAACATTTGGGAGGACCCGGCCGGAGCTGCCTTCGTTCGCTCGGTCGCGGGCGGCGACCAAACGGTCCCTACTGTCCGAATCGGGATGCAATCATTCGTGAACCCCTCGCCGCGTCGGGTCCTTGAGATGCTCCGCGCGATCGACGGCGAGTAACAGCTGGTGCCTAGTTGCCGTCGCCAGTTTCGAGGTGAGACGCGAGTAGGCAGCGACAGTTCGAGCTCATGTCGGTGGACACGCTCGCCTTCATGCATGTAGGCCGCCTGCCGTCGACTTCGGACCGGCAGACGGCGCTCGACCGACTGAACTTCTTCCTCCAGTTTGATCGGTCATCGATCTCTGGGGCCGCACGGGGTTCTGGCCCGTGAGGGCTGACAACTTCTAGTCTCGCTCGGCTGTCGGGTTCGAACGAGTTGATCCAGCGCGCCGACCACGTGGCGGTGCAACATTGAGGAGCACCTCGTAGTGGTGGAGCTCTACGTCGGTCCTCACAAGCCTGAATCCGGCTCGGATGAGGGTCCGTTGCGAGGGGATGTTGTCCAGAGTTGTGTCTGCGATCACCCTGGACAGTCCATTGTCGGCAGCCACGGTCTGCAGGGCGATGACCGCCTCCGCGGCATAGCCGTGGCCGCGGGCGGAGGGAGTCAAGCCGTAGCCGATCTCGACGACGCCGCCATCTGGTTGGCCTTTGAAGCCGATCCCCCCGATTGCCCGCCCGTCGGCCAAGAGGGTGATCCGGTAGTAACCGAATGGCCGCTGCTCTCCGAGCGCCGCCGTCGCGGCGAGGAAGCCCCTGACCGCTCCAACGTCGCCCTCGAAAGGGAAATCGTCCGACCACGCATCCGTCGGTCCAGGACTACGAGCGACAATACGTTCGGCCTCTGCAACATCGACCGCGTGCAGTTGGAGGCGTGGCGTTCGAAGGTCAGTCATGGTGACGGTGGGTCAGGGCCCATCACCGGGCAACCCGGGTGATGTCATGATCGGAAGGTGCTGACAGAGCCGGCATCAAGAGAACTCCCCCGTCCGGATGCTCCGCAACATCGGGCTGGGCCAGACCGGGCCTGCGTCGCCCCGCCTACGCCTGCCGGCCCAAAAAGTAAAGGAACTCGGTCTGCAGGTCGGCACCCATCGGTGCTTCCAACTTGGGCCCAAAGACGTTCGGCTGGCGAATCACGGCGTCCATCGGCTTGAGGGTCTCATAGGCCAAACGGACGGAGCTCTCGTCGAGGCGCTCGTCCGCACCGATCGTTCGGGCGAGGTCCCATGTGTGGACGAGCAGATCCATCGACATGAACTGGCCGATAGCTTGACCGGCAGGGATCTTGCCCGTCGGCCCATCGACCTCTTTGGCCGCGGCCTCGGCGTCTGCGGTGATCTCGCCGATCGCTCGAGAGACGTTCTCCCAGGCCTGCCGAGGGTCCTCGTCCGCGCCCAGGGGCTCGGACTCCCCGCCCCTGACGCTGGCGATCACGCCCCGATGGTTCTCGACCACGTGCGCCACCAAGTCGCGGGCCGTCCACTCCTCGCAGGGACTTTGGGCCTCCCACTGATCGGGACTCACCGCCCTGACCGTGGCATCGAAGCCGCTCGAGACCAACCGATATCTGTCTTGGACGTCGCTCATTGGTCGAGACTATGTCGCATCTCGACCACGTCGAAAGTCCCCAAGCGCGGCAGGTGCTTGGTATCCCCGCGGCCGGATCTGGCACCAGATCCACGAGTGCCAGAGTTGTCTGTTCCCCATTAGCAGCTTGTAGCTTGGCGCGATCATGGCTGGCGAACCCAACGTGCTGATTTTGTTACACGGCTTCGGGTCCTCCTTCGATCACAACTGGCAGCAGACCGGCTGGGTTGACATCCTGGCTGACTTCGGTGTCACGGTCCCCGCTATCGACCTACCAGGTCACGGTGCGTCTTCGCCGTTGACGGATCCGGCGGACTACGCCGACGTGGATGAGCAGGTCCGTCGTGCCCTGCCGACGGACGGACCCATCGCAGCGGTCGGTTTCTCGGCCGGGGCAGAGTTGGTCCTGCGTCTGGCTGTGGCCGAGCCAGAGCGTTTCGACCGGATCGTCCTACTGGGGCTAGGAGACAACGTTTTCGAGTCGCGTAACCCCGCCGCATTGGTGGCAGCGCTGGAGAGCAGCGAAGCGCCAGAGGACGTTCAGGCTCGGTTGTTCCGCAGGTTGGCCCAGTCGGCGGGCAACGACCCGAGGGCGCTCTCGGCCTTCCTGCGTCGGGCACGCCGGCCGGTCACCGAAGAAGAGCTGTCGAGGCTGCATTGCCCGATCCTGGTGGTGCTGGGCGACCGGGACATGGTGGGATCCGCCAACCGGCTGATGACGGCGCTGCCGTCGGCCTCGTTGGTCACCCTCGCCGGCGTCGATCACTTCGCGACGCCGTCGGACTTCGGCGCGATTGACGCGACGGTGAAGTTCCTCGGCTTCTGATGATCTCCGACGCTGCTGCGGTCAGCGGCGCCAGCGGTTTGACGGCGTCACAGCTTCAAAACTGGAGCCGCCGCCAGAAGGTCGGCGAGGCCAGGCGTGAGTATTCGATGTGGTGATCAATCTGGCCGACACGGGCAGCATCTAGTCGCAGTTGAGCACACCCCTCCGGGTTCCAACACCGCCTCAGGTCATCCCCCACTGGCGGTGCGCTGGCGGAGCACGCAGACGAGACGCTGCTAATGGCCAAGGGGTTTCGTCCCTCCCAGCCACGCACGACGACGTCCTGTGGCCGGAGGGCCACGACCATCGATTGTGATCCGAAATGCCCCCGAAGTAGTAGCGAGCGTTCCCGCAATCGCAATCGCAATCGCAATCGCTAAATCGCTTGCTTCTTCGCAAAGGGCGAAGTGAGGAGGGCAGAAGTGCCAAACGCTGATGCGGTCAGCTCCTCGGTCTCAGTTCGATGCATCGGGCGTGCAACGTTCAATTTTGGGCAATCCAGATAAATCACCCTTTTGTGACTTTTTGCCCTCGACGGAACGGTTGCCAGTGGCCTCTAATGGGGTCCGGGGTGCCGTCCCTGTTGGCGAGGGAAGGGCGGTGCAGGGAACAGGTAGCACTTCCGATGCGGGATTAGGCAGAACCAGACGTAATGGTCTCGAGGTAAGTCTCGCGGTCGGACGCAGGTCAAGGCGGGCACACCCTGGCGCGGTTGGTAACTCCCAGAGCTCGTGTGGGCAGAACGACACGCCTGACGTGCCTATGAGGAAGCGATGTGGAGAGACCACTTCGACTACCCGCGCGGCGCTGCGTTCATCCGCACCGATGTGGCGCCAAAGGAGCAGGAGCGTGCCGCACCTGTAGCTCTAGAGATCTTCGGCAAATCTTCCGAGGAATAGGAAGGAACCAAGTAATGAAATGACTATTGATGATTGCAGCATTTGTGTTCGTCATCGCTGGCAGCGGCATTGCTGCCGCTTCGACGACTGAGAATGGTGGAAAGAATCCACCCCCTCCTGTCGCTGCCAGCTTGTACAGCAGCTTCACTGTCTCATCGAACTACGTGTGGTCCTACGCATTTGATGCAACGGGCGCCAATCAGCTCGGGAACGACATCACGCTGGCTAATGGGGGCGGCAAGCTCAGCACCGTCGTCTTGTCGATGGGTAACTTCGCGCCGGCGTCGGAGTCGACAGCTCTGCCGATCACGCTCAACATCTACAGCCCAGGCGCCAGTGAGCCTGGTAATGGCGTTGCGGCCGGGAGCCTGCTGGCAACCGACACCGTCACCGTCACGCCGCCTGGAACGAGCACTGGGTACACGGGGACCCCACCCACTTACGGCATCGACAACTTCAATGTCACGTTCAACTTTGCCTCAAAGCACGTGACGCTCCCCGACGAGGTCGTGTACGACGTCACGTACAACAACACCACCGTCGACACGGGATTGAACGTGAACTTGTCGTATGAGTCGTCCAGCGTCCCGAGCGTGGGTGCGGACACGTACCCCGGGTACCTGTTCGTGGCAACGCTAAACGGTACCGACGGCGCCACCGGCGGCCCCTCGGGCGAGATCACCTGCCAGAACGTGAGTTCGACGTTTGAGCAATACAGCACCCAGCCGACCACGTTCGGCAGCACCGCTTGTGGTTTGGCGGCGTTGCCAGCGGGGCCGGGCCTTCTTGTTCCGGCTGTGGCGTTTACAGGTTAGGTAGGCGTAAAGAGCCCCCGTCCAGTCCTTAGTCGGGTTGGACGGGGGCAGGGGTCTTCTAGGCCCGTCAGGGCTCGGGAGAGTGCGTGACCTTCCTTGGCATCCCGATCGGCTTAGCTATTCCTTACGATCCTTGCGTGCGAGGGTCCGTCGGGAGTGCGACAGCGCGCAGTCGCCTTGCCCTTTTCTGGGCGGATAACAAGAGTCGTTCGATTAGAGCCTGCTCTTCGCGGGAGGGCCGGTTTGCGGCATCGTCGAGGACCTGGCACTGTGCGCCACCTCTCCGTTTAGCGTGGTACATGGCTCTGTCGGCGTCATTGATCAGGTCGTGTGACGCGATGGTCGACTGTCCACCGAGCGCGATGCCAATACTGGCGACGACGTCAACTCGGCCGACCGACAAGAGGAAGGGCGTGGCGAACGAATCGATGATTCGCTCACCGATCATTTTCGCTTCTGAGTCTCCGTTCAGCCCTTCGCACACTATGACGAACTCGTCCCCGGCCAGTCGAGCCAGCGTGTCCGACGGCCGTATGAATCCAGCCAAGCCTTCGGCCACGGCAATCAAGAGCTCGTCGCCGACCTGGTGTCCAAAAGTATCGTTGATCCACTTGAAGCGGTCGAGGTCAAGGAAGAGCACCGCCAAGTCTTTTCCCGAACGGGCCGCCCGAAGGAGAGCCTGGTCGAGGAACTCAAAAAGAAGCACCCGGTTGGCCAGCCCGGTCAATGGATCATGCAGCGCCACTTTCCGCGAAGCATCGAGATCAGCACGAGTCGCGGCGTTGATTAGGTAGGCTGCCGCGACATCGGCCAGAGTCTGGGCCGACTTTAAGCTCGCCGTTGCCAGTGGCCCGCATGTGTGCCGGTAGAGATCGAGCGCGCCGAGCTGATCGTTGCCATGACGAAGCGGAAACGCGAAAACGGCGGCGAGCCCGGACTCGAGTGCCCCTCGTGTGAACTTGGGGAACCGGGTCTCTTCGCCGAGGTTCGCCACGCACACGGCGTGGCCACTCTCATAGACGTCCATGCAGGGCCCCTCGCCCAGATCGAACTGCAGTCGTTCAAAGCCCAATGCCGTCCGATCGGAGGCGGCGACATAGCGTGGGACGCCTAGGGGCGACATGAGCGTTACCCCGGCCCCGCTCACCGGCATCACGTCGACAATGCGCTCGACCAGACGGTCGAGAATTCGCTCGATCGAAAAGTCGGTCAGCATGGTACGGGCAAACTCACTCAGAACCTCCGCGAGTTTCTCGTCACTTCCCATGGACCGCTCCCCTCGCACAAGCATGAAATGGGGGCCGCGGGGTCCGGGCGGAGGTGCAGCGATGGCCGCGGTCATCAGTCTACCACCGCCGACTTCGAGAGAAGCGACACGCCACCTGCCCCTCGAGTCACCCCTGGGATCTGAGCAAACCCTGGGCGGAACGATAGGCTGATTCGTGCCTAAATGAGGCTGGCCCGGCTCCGGAAGAGCGAAAGCCTTCGACGCGAAGCAGACGGTGAATCAACGGACCCACAGAAACAGTACGTCGTGTTCTGCTCGGCAGGGCCAGGCTTGAGTGGCCGGCGACCGGCTCACTCGGATCCTGGCTGAGCTCCAATCCAAGGGCACACGCGATCGTTTGCCCACACACTTGTGCGAGGTGACGACCGACATTCTCCGCGTCTCCGGAGCAGGAGTCATGCTGATGTCGGGCGACGTGCCTCAGGGGTCTCTGTGCACCACCAACAGCGTCAGCAGCCTCATTGAGGAGCTGCAGTACACCCTGGGCGAGGGCCCGTGCATCGACTCATATCAACAGGGCCAAGTCGTTCTTGAGCCGAATCTGGCCCACCCGGCAACGCCACGATGGTTCGGGTTCACCCCTCCTGCGCTCGAGGCAGGGGTGCGAGCGGTGTTCGGCTTCCCGCTGCGGGTGGGGTCGGCTCGTCTGGGCGTCCTCAACCTCTATCAGGACCGACCAGACTCCTTCAGCATCGAACAACACGCTGACGCGTTGGTGGTGGCCCAGATCATCGCTCACTGGGTGATCGACACGCAGGCTTCCGCGTCACCCGAAACCATCGAGCGTCTCCTCGAGTCGGGGGCTGACTTTCACTTCGTCGTGCACAATGCGGCGGGCATGATCTCGGTTCAGCTCGGGGTGAGCATCACTGAGGCGCTTATTCGCCTGCGGGCAACTGCCTTTGCCAAGAATCGGAGGGTCGACCAAGTAGCGGCGGATGTCGTCTCCCGCCGTATGAGATTCTCATGATGGCAATCGGAGCCCCGATTCCGAGAGGTATATTCTTCTTTGAGCCGGGCGCGACGGCTTTACTACTCCGGTAGCAGAGGCGCGTCCGGCGACCAGGAGGCACCGTGGAGACGTCCCGAGATCAGACCATCATTCACTCTCTCGTCGAAATCGCCGACAACCTTGTCGAGAACTTTGACGTCGTCGACCTGCTCACGAGCTTGACGGATCGGTGCGTGAACGTGCTCGGGGTGTCCGCCGCCGGCGTCATGCTCGCGTCCCCTTCCGGTGAGCTGCGACTTGTGGCGTCTTCCAGCGATGTAATGCAGGTGGTGGAACTTTTCGAACTTCAAGCCAACGAGGGTCCATGCCTCGACGCCTTCGACACCGGGGAACCAGTCGAGCATGAGAACCTGGCAAATGGGACGGGACGTTGGCCTCAGTTCGCGGAGGTCGCTTACGCGGGGGGCTTCCGATCCGTGTTCGCTTTACCCTTGCGGTTGCGCGATACGACGATTGGCGCATTGAACCTCTTCAGCGTGGACGAGTCACCGATGGACGAGAGCGACGTCATGGTGGCACGAGGATTTGCCGATCTGGCCACTATCAGCATCCTCCAACACGGAGGCGCCATCGAGACCCAACACGTCAACGAGCAGCTCACCCGAGCATTGAAGGATCGGATTGTCGTTGAACAGGCCAAGGGCGTGGTTTCCGAGCGAGCGGGTGTCGACATGCGGGAGGCCTTTTCGCGGCTTCGATCCTACGCGCGGGCTCACCGACTTCCCCTAGCCGAAGTCGCTGAAGCTGCGATTGACGGGACGCTAGAAGCGTCCGCATGGTTGGAACCGGCGTCACCACCCGGACGCTGAGTATCTGGGTGGCGGAGAGTCATCGGTCGATCGCTCTCTGGTCCGAACACCACAGTTCCAATACAGAAACGCTGGAGCGGAGTCCCGCTCCAGGCCGTACTCGGTGGCTGGGCAAAGGGGACGCATCCGCACGAGGTGGGGGGCTCATCGCGCCTTGCCTCAACAGGTCGGGGCCACGACGACCAGGCGCCCACGTCGGGCCTTTCATGGGCGGGCGGCAGTTGCGAGCGCTGGGTGCCGTGAGACGCCTCTCAAAGTCATGCCGAGCCCCGGCAATCGGGTGCCGGATCTGACCGAGGCCCCGGGCCAACTTGACGTCCTACAGCTGAGGGAGGTCGATCAGGGCCGCTCCGGGAATTGCTGGCGCCCTCAGCCTCGCCCCTTAGGGCTGGATAGTCCGAATCGGGCGCAGTGTCCCAATCCACCGGCTCGGCACCGCCAGACAAAGCAGCGCTCGTCGCCGTCGGCAACACTTGTGTCATGTCTACCGAGGAGTTGATCCCAGAGACCCGGTTCACGGCGCTCGGCGAGGACCGCATTGCGTATCAGGTCTTCGGCGAGGGAGCGGTGGACCTTCTTTGGGTGGGGTCCATCGGATTTGGCATCGACACGAACTGGTACTGGCCCACACACGCGCAGTTCATGCGACAGCTGGCCACCCGGGCCCGCGTGATCATGTTCGACCGGCTCGGAACAGGGGCGTCGGACGCCCCGTCAGGCGACACCCTCCCGAGTTGGGAGCAGTGGGCGGACGAGGCGCTGGTAGTGCTCGATGCCGTCCACTCGGACCGGGCCGTGCTCTTGGGGCAAGTGGACGCCGGTCCCGTCGCGGTCCTGTTCGCGGCCAGCCAGCCGGGCCGCACGAATGGCCTCATCATCCACAACACGAGGGCGAATTACGAGGACGCGTCAGTCGCCTTGCACACCGCGCACAGCTGTCGAGCGGCATCGAGGGCGGCTCGTCAAGATGACCGGAGACGGCATGCTGGCCACCTTCGACGGCCCGGGTCGGGCCATTCGATGCGCAAATTCGCTCGGCGACGCATTGGGACCATTGGGACTCGACATCCGCGCCGGTCTGCATACCGGCGAGGTCGAGGTCAGAGGGGCCGACATCGCAGGAATTGGCGTGCATATCGCCGCTCGGGTCCTTGAGGAATCGCGACCCGGCGAACTCTGGGTGTCCGCTGCCGTTCCGATGCTTGTTGCGGGGTCCGGTCTCGAGTTCGTCGACCGGGGTGACCACGAACTCAAGGGTGTGCCGGGAAGCTGGCGACTCTTCGCGATTGCGAGCTGACCGAAGCGTCCGCTAACGGACATCGGGTGAATTGCGATGACCGCCCGACATCTGTCGTGTCGCAGGGGGGAAGCAAACCATAAGCCCACCGCCGGTCTGGGCTACTGAGGTGGCCGCCTGAGGGCGTATAGGCCCCACCTGCAGCGGGTATGCGAACCCTCCGGTCGAACCGTGCCGAGAAGCCGTTGTGTCAGTGACCGCGCCCCGCAGGGGACCCTCCTGACAAGGGATGATTGCGCACAGGCCACGTTTTCGGCCAAAGTGGGAACAGGGACCGGAGGTTTTGCACCCGAAGGAGCCCCCATGGCGGAAGTCGGACTGCGGCGCCTGAGCCTGCGCCGCTACTACGTCAATCGCGTGACGCCCGCCGTCCCCCGGTCGGACCCGCGCCACTACCTCTGCTTCACTAAGTGCGGCGCCGAAAAGCGCGCGCGCATCCTCAATGAGCTGGAGCACAAGGCGGGGACTGGGTCGAAGTGGGACGTGCGCCACTTGAAGAAGGGGTCGGTCCCCACACGCGGCAAGGCGCCCCTGCCGTAGTGACTATCGGGCGGCCACAATGGTCGCGATGCCCCAGCCCGGCGACCGCTGCCCCGGCTTCACGGCCCGGGTCCAATGTGGACTGTGTGGCCACAGGATGCAAGGCAACTTCAACCACGATGCGCCCCACTATCGGTGCACGTTCCCAAGTGACCGATGAGCGGCGCCCGTTCTGGATCACCTCCGGTCTGTCTACGTCAAGGAATCTGCCATCGTTCCGAAGCTGGACGAGTGGATTGGAACACTTTTCGACCCCGGCAACCTCGACGCCACCTGCGAAGCCCTTGCGGCGGCAGGGGTGCCGATACGGGTCAAAGCGGCCAAGCGGAAACTCGCGTACTGCGACACCCGACTGGCCAAGTATCGTGCCGCCCTGGATGTAGCTGCCGATCCGGCAATCGTGCCGGATGGATCGCCGAGATCCAAGGCGACCCCATGAGGGCTGAGCGGGAGATCGGTCTGCAGCCCACTAGGCGGTTCACCAAAGAGCAAGTCCGAGAGTTGGTGGAGGGACTCGGTGAGATGGCAACCGTCCTGACCTCCGCAGATCCGAAACTCAAGGCTCAGTTCTACGACGAACTCGGAATCAGCGTCACCTATGACCCCAGACGGCGCACTGCGTCGCATTGAATGACGCCCCGAAACTCCGTGGGCCAGGTTTGTGTCGGAGGACCGACTGGCAACCTAGGTCCACACCCTGTTGTGATGGAACGTAGCTGGTCAGAGCTGTGCAGAGTCCCATGAGCGTGCCACCGATCACTCCGAAATGGCTACGAAAATGACCATGAAGGATTTTGAGAAGAACGTCCTCCCGCGACCCGGCGCCCGGCAAGCAAGTGGCTGAGATCGAGGACGAGCTGTGATCACCACCAACCTGAGCGCGCTTCGAGAACACGCGGGCCTCTCCCAGCGAGAAGTCACCAAACACATCGGCGTTTTTACATTCTCGAGTTACCGCAATCGAGCACTCGCGCAACGTGACAATCGAAGTGCTCGATCAGAATGTCAACGCCGTCGGTGGGGCGCTTGAAGTCAACGTAGGCTAAGGCAAAGGCAAAGGCAAGATTGCCCTCATCGGCAAGTCCCCCATGAAGGCGGCGAGAACATCAGACAGAGCGGCCAGATCTACAAGATCAACTTGACCCTTCCAAACGCGCGTTGGGATCAGCTGTTACGCAACTGCTTGAGGCGCACCCGACCGCCGGTGCGTAGGACGGCACGGCTGTAGATACGCGCCGCGAATATGGCCACGCCAGCGGTGGCGGCCAACGTGATCAGCACCGAAGCCAGGAACTGCCACCAGGCCACTTGATTGATGGCCACCAGGGCCGGCATGGCGAAGGGTGCTGTCGGTGGAAGGTAAGCCAGGACTTTGAAAAGGGGGCTGGCGTTGCCCGAGCTGACCACGGTGATCGAAAAGATGTAGCCAATGAGGATCGGAATGCTCAGAGGGAAGGCCAAGGTCTGCACCTGGTCCTGACGTTCGGCCATGGAACCGGCTGCCGCATAAACCCAGCAGTAAAAGGCATACCCCAGCACGAACCAGACTAATTCTGCCAAGAGTGCCATCGGCTCGGAACCCTTCAGGACGTCCGAGCCCACCGCCTTGGCCACCAAAAGGGCAAAACCGACCACCACGACGGCCTGGCTGAGCGCCACCAGACCGATGCCGAGCACTTTGCCCGCCAACAGTTGGATCGGGCGCACCGCGGCCAGTAGCACTTCGACGACCCGGCTGGACTTTTCCTGCATGACGCCGATCAGGATCCAGGTGCAGTACTGCGTCAACAACACGAACAGCATGATCAGTCCGACGACCGACGTCGCATTGACCTTCTTCGTCTGGCCCTGGCTCAACAGGTTGACTGGAATCGACTGGGCGTTGGTGACCGAATGGATCTGCGCCGACGTCAGGTCGGCGGATTGATAGGAATGTAGGAGGCCAAAGTACTCGGCCACGTCCTGCACCAAGGTCGGATCGGCGGGCGAGCTGGAGTCGCTGGGCGGTTCATTGAGCAACAAGGCATCGTCGTTGACAATGGCGAAGGCCAAGGACTTGTCGCGCAGGTTTCGCTTGGCCTGGTCCAGCGACGATTCGGTCACGAAGTGCACATCGTCCTTGTCCGCCTTCCCGGCTTCGACCACCACCTTTTGAAACTCCGGCGACAGTGAGCCCACGATGCCTACCTCTTGCGTCGTCACACCACTACCAGCGCTGTGGTGATTGAGGTTGGGGATGATGATGGCCAAACCGATGGCCAGCAGGATGACCACTGTCCCCACTCGGAAGATGCGACCGCGCACCCTTTCGGTGATCTCGCGCATGGCGATGATGCCGACGTCGCCGAAGCGAGCCCCAAAGTTGGCCGCGCGATGGCTGGACGCCGTCGGGGCCACCGGTCCGGTCGTCGTCGCCTCACCCGCCGATTCCGCCTCCTCCCCCGCCATCATGGCGGCCTGGTCCGCCTGCTGACGCCGTTTGCGCATCCGCATCGACACCCGGATGATGATGACGACGGCAAGGGCGCCGATGATGATCAGTGGCCTCATGCCAGCGACTCCCGAAAGACCTCGGACAGCCGGCGTCGTCCGAAGGAGAACTGTGTCACCTTGCCAGCCGCCATGGCCGCGGTCAGCACCACGTCGCTGTCGGTGTTGTCATCGAGGACGAGCCGGATCTCGCTGCCCCGAATTTCGGAGACGGTGACCCCTGGCAACGAACGGGCCCAGGCGCCATCCCGATCACATTCCACCCGCACCACCAGGCGACGAGGTCCACTGGTGGCCAACTCGTCGACCGTGCCCGTCACCACCAAATGCCCGTGGTCGACGATGGTGACCTGCTCGCAGAGCTCCTCCACCTGATCGAGTTGGTGGCTGCTAAAGATCACGCAGCAGCCGGCGTGCGCCTGATCGACCAGCACTTTGCCGATGGCGTCGATACCGACCGGGTCCAGACCCGAAAGCGGTTCGTCCAGAATGATCAGCTCCGGTTGGTGCACCAGCGCCGCCGCCAACTGCACCCGCTGCTGGTTCCCATGCGAGAGCACTTCGACCTTGTCGTTCCACCGGTTGGCAATCTCGAGTCGCTCCAGCCACTGCCCGGTCGAATTCGCAGCATCATGCGAGCTCATGCCGTGAAGACGGCCGAAGTATTCGATCTGCTCTCCGACGTGCATGCCGGGATACAGCCCCCGTTCTTCGGGCATGTAGCCGAAACGTCGACGTGTCTTCTGATCCACCGGCTTGCCGTTCCAGTGCACGCTGCCACCATCGAGGTCGGTCAAACCGAAGATGGCGCGCATGGTGGTCGTCTTGCCGGCACCGTTTGGACCGAGGAAGCCGACCACCTGTCCGGACGGCACCTCAAGCGATAGGTCATCGAGGGCCACGATGTCCCCGTAGCGGCGGGACAGTCCACGGAGCTCAAGGACGGCGGCCATGGGAAGGACGCTACTTGGGTCGACTGAGGATGCGCGAGAAGCTCAGCGCTGATTGACCTATCCCTCGACATTGCAAGGGCCTCATACGGTTCCGACAGAGGCATTCTGGCTGTTCGCACTTGGATTGCGCGGCAGACAACCGAGTTCAGTCAAGCGGGTGACTGGTGACCCCCCTCGCTTCCACGCGACCGCCAACCGTTGAAAGTGGTCTCTCCGAGCTGGCGCACTGACATGAGTGACTCACAGAGAGCGCTACTCACGGAACAATCCGTTCCGCGGATGCGTGAAATGGGGTAGTGCTGTTGGTCAGCCGTCAGCCGAAGCTCGGCCGGAGCACCGTGGGCGTCGCGCTAGCCGTGGCGATCCTGCCCGCCGGCATGTCCGGAGCTTCCTCTCACCACAAGACCCATCACACGTCCAAAAAGAGATCACAAGACACCACCACGAGCACGACTTAGCTCGTCATTTTACTAACGACGGGCTGGCTAATAGGTCCGCTCATCAGAACATTCACGGGATTCCGGCGTGCGGGTTGTTTGAACTCTGGGTTCCTGAAGTCGGCGGAAGGGTACACCCCGGTTCGGATGCACATGACATGCTCATGAACCTCTACGGCGATGGCTAAAGGAGAGCGAAACCGCATCAAGGTGCGCGTTCGGTCAGCGATGTAAGCCCAGGCGAAGCACGAAGGTCGCTTCCTCGGTGGGAGACCTCCTTACGGGTACCAGTTGGGCGACTTGGGTCCACACCCGAACCCTGGAAAGGCGGCAGATGGCAAACACCTTCACGGTCTCCCGGCGCAGCCTCCCCACCGTTTCCGGGAGGGTCCCAATGACGGCATCACGGTGGCACAACCCTGCAAGAAAGCATCCAGCCCGTTTGACCGTACTTCGGGGGAAGCCTTGACAGGCCCGGGCGGATCCAGTGGGCACAATGGCCAAGGCCGCACAGTGGGCGGGCTACCTGCGGTTTTGCCTACTGCACAAGGGCTTGTCGCAACCATCGTCACAAACCCATGCCGATTCGCTGGCGTAGTCCTTGAAGGAATAGGCGAGATCGTAGAGGTGGGCCAACTGGTCGAACATGATGTTCAAAAGTCTGACAGGCGAGGTCAAGCCATCGTGTCCCTGCCCCAGTTCACGCCGGGACGGTGACGTTATTCGGGCAAGTGTAAAGCCCGGTCGAGGTCGTGGATGTCGGGCCGACTGTACAGGTCGTCGATTTGGGCGATGACTGCCTCGAGCGTCGGCTGGTATCCGTTGTCGGTGTTCACGACGAAGGATGGGCAGTCGAAGTCCAGCGGTTCATACAGCTCAGAGTGGAGCCGTTCCACGATAGGAATCAGCTTCTTTAGAAACATCTCTCCGCAGAGTGGATCATCCCGCATCCTCTGCTCCCACCTCTCGAAGGAGTGAAGACTGCGGCAGTGCACGTTGACCAAGGTGCTCCGCGGTGACAAGCGTTTTGCCACATCCGATTCGCTGACTTCGGGGTAGAAGGTTTGTTCGGCAACGAAGCTGATGCCCGCCTCTATCCAAAGTTCCATGGATCGAAAGAATGGTTCGACGCCGGATTCTCCTAGTTCGGTGGCCCTGTCCAAAGTGCGCCACCGACCGTGTACCAGCGGTCCTTGTGCAACACGGGCAAGTCCAGTTCGACAGCGAGAGATTCCGCCAAAGTCGTCTTACCCGAGCCCGGCGCCCCACCTACCAAGACGGCCAAAGGCGGACGATCCGGCATGTCGGCACCGTATCTCAGAGAGGGACCTGCCCTGCCTCCGTACCGGGACCAGGCGCAGTTGGCTACCAGTGAGGGTAGGTCCAGCAGGAAGTCCAAACGACGCGGATGATTGGGTTGTATCCGCAGGCGACGCTGCTGGATCTCGGTTCTCAAATCGGCGAAGGTGAGCGCCTTGACATGAGGTTCATCACCCGGGTTCTGGAACTCGCGCCGTTGCTGATGAGCTGATATCGAGGCTCTTCCTCACCAGGAAGGAAGGATTCTCGATGCGCTCGGCCAGGGTCGCGACTCCCGCTCCGTCAAGGTCGTCGAGCGCCGGGCGGCGACCGGAGGTCGCCATGAGGATTGCCTCCAGTTTCCCCCGGACCTCAGGACCCGATCCCCACGCCCAGTCTGATTCTGACGAGACCAGCCGAAGGCCATTCGACCGCTGTCGACCGTAAGCCAGCGAGAGGCCACCTAGCCGCCGCAAACCGAACTCGAGGACGGCGGTGATGCGCCCCGTCGGGATAGTGCGGGGCATTTCCAACGCCCGTCGTACGTCCTGTTGATGGATCATCAACTCGCCTCGTTGAACCTCGCTCGACAGGCGACGGATCCGAGCCGAAGGCGACTTCGATTCAAACGGCGCTGACTCGAGCCATTCGATTAACTCCGCTTCGGATCGCTTCGAGTACTCCTCCACAATCGTCTTGTCCCTTTGTTGATTGTGGATGTGAGCTGCGGTGTGAAGCACAACCTCTCGCACCGACCAGCCGGTGCACAGCGACGGGCGGCTCCATGATGCCGAGGGTAGCGATCGGAGCAGTTCGACGAACTCGGCCTGCTCGTCCCTGATCAGTTCGGCCTTGGATCCCTTGACCTGCGCCACCCTGACATTCACGATCGCACCTCCAAACTCTTGTACAGTGTACAAGAGCAACTCTAGGACGATCCTTCCCCTGCGTCAACGAGAATCGTTCAGCCAAGCTGGGCGGCAAGACCCTCGATCCACGCCTCCAGCGCGAACTCGAAGGAACGATCGAGGGGATGGTCGGCTCCTCCATGCCAGCGGAGCGCAAAAAGGGCGTCAGCGAGATGCTCACGATCGGACGCGATGACCGGGTAGCTTTCGGGCTCCAGTGCGCGCACCGCTTCGGCGAATTCCTCATACCAGTCCTGCTCCGCGTCCTGAGGGTTGGCACACAGCTCGAGTGACACCCAACCGAGGAGAGAGCCGACGTAGGTGTTGTAGGCATCAGCAAGCGCCTCGCCACGAAATCCCGCTCTCTCCAGGACCGTCAGAACCGTCTCCACCAGACGGATGCCCGGTACGCTCACGGTGAGCTGCGTAGCGACCACCGGCCCCAAATTGGGATGCCGATGAAGGACCTTTCGATACTCCCGAGCACCGTGTCGCAGCCACTCCTGCCACGACACTGAGCCGGGATCCAACAGCTCCAACTCGCTCAGTACCCGGTCGACGATGGCGGCCAACAACCGGCTGCGGTTGCCCACATGCCAATACAGGGTGGCCGGATAGGTGCCGAGACGCTCGGCCAACGCCCGCGTGCTGAAGCCTGTAATGCCGACTTCATCGAGCAGGCCGAGTCCGGCCTCGATGACCTGGTCGGGTGTCAGCGGCCTATCCAGCGCTGGCGTCACCCGCTTTCGTGGCACTTCATCTCCTCCAATCACATGAGTCTGTGAAATCTAGTTTCTCTCGCCACTCAAGGGACGATCTACCGATTATTGCTATGCCCACTCGGGTCCAAAAAGGGAAGCTCGCATTCGATGGAGCCAACTTGACAAGAATGCCCCGTAGACCGGGACGGTGGGATACCGCCGCTCGAATTGGGCGGGCGGATGCCATTCACGGCTCTCGGTTCAAAACGGGACCTCGACACAGATGACAACGCACCTGCGCGGACGTAGGCTCCGTCGCGCCAAGCCCTAACGAGCGGGGAGAGCCTCCCGATGAAGACACGCGGCGCGATTATCAGGCGAGCACCCGGAAAGTTCGAGGTCGTCGACCTGGAGCTGGACGATCCCAGCGAGGACGAGATCCAAGTTGCGATGGTCGCATCGGGGCTTTGCCACTCGGACGACCACATTGCAACGGGTGACTTGCCTGTCGGCTTCTATCCCGTCTGCGCAGGTCACGAAGGCGCCGGAATTGTCGAGAAGGTGGGGCCAAACACACGGGGCTGGGATGTGGGCGACCACGTGATCTTCA
>DATNLP010000413.1:0-43835 GCA_035602795.1 Acidimicrobiales bacterium
GCGCCCGCGCCACGCCCCGTGCTGTGGCGGCCCGAAGACCTCCTCCGGTGGGCACTCACGGTGGGGATCGGCGGCATCGTCGTGGCGGTGTCGTGGTACGTCTGCGCCGGCGACGTCTCGTTCAGCCAGCAGATCGGGCCGGCCGACGCCGCCGTCGCCGGACTTCTGCTGGCCGGCATCGGCAACGTCGGCTGGTTGTTGCGCGGCCGCCGCATCCTCGGCGAGCGCCGGCGCGCCCTCCTGCCCGACGTCCCCGCCCGCGTCGCCGTGGGGACGGTCCGTCCGGTCGGCGTGCACCACGAGGAGGAGGCCGGGGCGCTCTACGTGGCGGGTGACGGCATGGAGCGGTTCCACCGTCCCGACTGCCTGCTTGCGTCGGGGCGTCACGATTGGACGGCGAAGACCCGGACCGAGCACGAGGTGGCCGGTCGCCGACCCTGCGGAGTGTGCCGCCCGTGAGCGCTCTGCCGTCCCTCCTGCTCGGGCGGGAAGCCACGACCATGAGCAGTGACGCCCAGCAGCTCGTGCGCCGGGCGCTGGCCGTCGTGGCTCTCGGGATCGTGGCGGTGCTCCTCACCGTCGTCTTCTCGGTCGGCCCCTACGTCGTCACGGGGATCGCCGACGGATCCATCTACGCGCTGGCCGCATTGGGCCTCGTGCTCACCTACAAGACCTCCGGCATCTTCAACTTCGCCATCGGAGCCCAGGCCGCCGCCTCGGCCTTCGTCTTCTATTCCTTCCGCGTCACCATGGGCCTCCCCTGGCCGGTGGCCGCCTTCTGTTCCGTGCTCCTCGTCGGGCTCGGCGGCTCGCTGCTGCTCGAACGGATCGCCTTCTGGCTCACCGGCGCCCCGGCGGCCATGAAGGTCGTGGCCACCATCGGTCTCATCGTGCTCCTCGAGTCCGTGCTGACCGGGGCCTACGGACAGGCCACGATTGAGTTCAGCGCGTTCTTGCCGGCCAAGGGGATCCACCTCCTGGGCGTGAACATCCTGGGGAGCCAGCTCATCGCGGTGGCCATCGCCGTGCTCGCCACGATCGGGCTCTACCTGTTCTTCGGGCGCACCCGGCTCGGCGTCTCCATGCAGGCCGTGGTGGACTCGCCCACCCTCCTGGCGCTGGAAGCCACCAACCCGGTCGTGGTCCGGCGCTACGCCTGGGCGATCGGGTCCTGTTTCATTTCGATCTCGGGGATAATGCTCGCGCCCACGCTGGGGATCGACTTCGACATCTTCCTGCTCGTCTTCATTGCCGCCTTCGGCGCCGCTGCCGTGGGCGCCTTCAGCAGCCTCCCCTTGACGTTCGCCGGCGCCATCGGCATCGGCATCACCATGAACGTGCTGAGCGACAAAATGGCCGGACAGACCAATCTCGTCCTGGCCGGGCTCTACACCCAGATCCCGTTCCTCGTGCTGGTAGCCGCGCTGCTGATCGTGCCGCGGCGCAAGCTCATCACCCGCGGTGTCGGGGCCGTGCGCAAGCTGCGGCCGGCCGTCACGTTCTCGGCACCCGTCGTGGCGGCCGGAGCCGTGGGCGGAGTCGGCGTCGCCATCGCCATTCCCTTCGTCGTCGGGGCGGCCTACGTCAACCAGTGGACCACCGGGGTGGGCTTCGCGGTGGTGTTCGCCTCGCTCGGGCTGCTGCTGTGGACGTCCGGCCAGATTTCGCTGTGCCAGATGGCGTTCGCCGCCATCGGCGCCACGACCTTCGGCCACGCCCAGGCGGCCGGGCTCCCCTGGCTGGCCGCCCTGGCCGTCTCGGTGCTCGTCGCCGTCGTGGCGGGCGGCCTGGCCGCCATCCCCTCGTTCCGCCTCAGCGGCGTCTACCTCGCCGTGGCGACCTTCGGGTTCGGGCTCCTGCTGCAGAACCTGATCTACCCGACGTTCCTCATGTTCGGCCAGACCGACTCGGTGACGGTCGCCCGTCCACAGTTCCTCGGGATCAATGCCACCTCCGACCGGGGTTACTACTTCTTGGCCCTCGTGATCGCCGGCCTCTGTGCCGTCCTCATCGTCGGCATCCGCCGGAGCCGGCTGGGTCGCCTCCTACGAGGGCTGTCGGACTCGCCCACCGCCCTCGAAGCGCACGGCACCAACACCAGGCTGACCCGCCTCTACGTGTTCTGCGCCGCAGCGGGCATCGCCGCCGTCGGCGGCGTCCTCATCGCCGGTGTCACCCAGTCGGCGGGCGGCACCCCGACAGGTCCGTTCGGCTACTTCAACTCCGTGGTGCTGCTCGCCGTGCTCGCCTTCTGTGGCAGCCAACCCCTGCTGTCGCCGGCCATCGCGGCCTTCGTGTTCGAGGTGGTCAAGGTCTACCTGCCGACGGGCAACACCTGGCTGACCAACTACGAAGGCGCCTTCTTCGGGCTGGCCGCCATTGCGGTGGCGGTCGTGCCCGGCATGAACCTGTCCTTCCTCGGCCGCCGCGTCCAGGAGCGCCAGGGCCGGAGCCCGGTCACGAGCCGCGGGCAGAACGGCCAGCTCACCCGGGCTTCGGTGCCTCTGGCCACGCAGGGGGTCCGCTCATGACCGAGCGCCTCCCCGACCTCGCCGTCGAGCACCTGACCGTGCGGTTCGGCGGGCTGGTCGCGGTCGACGACGTGACCCTGCACGCTCCCGAGGGAACCATCACCGGCCTGATCGGTCCCAACGGGGCGGGCAAGACCACGACGTTCAACGCCTGCGCCGGGGTGGTCCCGGCCGCCGGGAAGATCCGGCTCGGCGGCCAGGACCTGGTTCACCTGTCCACGCCGGGGCGTGCGGCGCACGGGCTCGGAAGGACGTTCCAGCGGATGGAGTTGTTCGACTCCATGACGGTGGCAGAGAACGTGGCCCTCGGTCCGGAGGCCTTCTTCGCGGCACGACGCCCATGGAGCCAGATCTCCGGAGGCCGCCGCGAGCGGCGCCAGGTCGCCGAGCGATCGCGGGCGTCAATGGAGTGGTGCGGAATAGAGACGCTGGCGGCGTCGCGCGCGGGCGACCTCTCCACTGGGCAACGACGGCTGGTCGAGCTCGCCCGCGCCATGGCGACGCCCTTTCGCTTCCTGCTCCTCGACGAGCCATCCTCGGGTCTCGACGTGCGCGAGACGGAGCGCTTCGGCGAAATTGTGAGCAGTTTCGTCGAGGAGACGGGCACCGGCATCCTCCTGGTCGAGCACGACATGGCGTTGGTCGCCTCGGTGTGCCGGTACATCTACGTGCTCGACTTCGGCAACCTGATCTTCAACGGAACGACCTCCGAGGTCCTTTCCTCCGAGGTCGTGCGGGCGGCCTATCTCGGGTCGGACACGCCTCAACTCGAGGTGTTCACACCCGCCGACGGAGGGGAGCTGGCGCCGAATGCTTGAGCTCCGCCAGGTCTGCGCCGGCTACGGCAGCGGCAAAGTCCTCGAGCGCGTCGATCTGGTCGTCCCCGACGGTGCGGTGGTGGCCCTTCTCGGCCCCAACGGCGCCGGGAAGACGACGCTGCTCAAAGTGGCCTCGGGGCTGCTCAGACCCTCGTCGGGCCACGTGGTCTTCGACGGCGCGGACGTGACCGCGGCCACCCCCTACGAGCTGGCCCGCCTCGGCATCTGCCACGTCCCCGAAGGCCGCGGTGTCTTCCCGACGCTCTCGGTGGCCGACAACCTGAGGCTGCAGGCACCGCCGTCGGTGGATCGTCACGCGGTGGAGAGGGCCGCCTCGGTCTTCCCCAAGCTCGGGCAGCGCCGGAACCAGCTTGCGGGCACCCTTTCGGGCGGGGAGCAGCAGATGCTGGCTTTGGCCCGGGCGTACGTCGGTACGCCGACGACGGTGCTGCTCGACGAGGTCTCCATGGGCCTGGCGCCGAAGATCGTCGACGAGATCTTCGAGTACCTGCGCCGCCTGGCGGCGGAGGGCCTCTCCCTGCTCGTCGTCGAGCAGTACGTGGCCAGGGCGCTCGAGCTGGCGGACTACGTCTACATCCTCAACCGGGGCCGGATCCGCTTCGCCGGCGAGCCGTCGGAGGTCAAGGACGAGACCGTGCTCGAGTCGTATCTCGGGGCGCTGGCATCGTGAGGCGACCAGCGTTCGGCGGACGGACCAAGCTCGCCACCCGGCTGGTCCAATTGGGCGCGGTCGCCGCTCTCGGTGTGGGCATCGGCGGGATGGTGGTGAGCTCGGGTGCCGGGGCGCAGGAACGCGACGCCAGCACCACCACGACCACGACGGCCAGCAACCCCAACACCTACAACCTCTCCGCCCTGGCCAACGCACTCGACGTCCTGGTGACCGACCCGTCGGCGCCCCTCTCGGGTGACTTGGCCTACGAGCTCGGCCCGTGGGGCGCCTCTTCCACCATCGACAGCCTCGGTGAGTCCATGTCGGACGCGGGGGCGCCGTACTCGCCCTCCATCGCCTCGCTCCCCGGGACGGTGAACGGCATCGGCGACGGCAATGTCCCGCCCCTCCCGCCGATCCCCGGCTACGTCTCCGCCAGCTACCCGAGCACCCCGACCAACAGCCAGACCCAAGGCGGGTACCAAATCACCTCCAGCGCCTCCGCCAGCAGCGCCAAGGGCACGGTCAGTCTGGGAGCACAGCCAAGCGGGTCCCAGAACAGCACGTTCTTCGCCTCCGCCGAGACGACGGCCAACGGTGACGGCAGTGTCTCCGTCGACGCCTCGGCCGGCATGGACGCCCTCGAATTCGGTCAACTCTTCGACCTCGGCAATGTCTCCTCGACGCTGTCGATGACCCAGCAGTCGAACCAGGAGCCAACGGTGACGTCGCAGACGAACCTGGGCACCATCACCCTGCTGGGTCAGGCGTCAGGGCTGAACGCGGCGGGGGTGAGCGCGCTCGGTCAAGGCACTCCCATCGACATCAACAGCGCGGTACTCGGCGCCCTCAATTCGCTCCTTTCGGGTGCGGGCATCACGTTCACCTACGTTCCCGAGACGTTCACCTACACCGACGGCACCAGCAGCACCGGCTCGAGCCCCGAGACCGGCAAGACGCTGCAGTCGATCGACTCGGGTGCCCTGCAGGTGGCGGAGACCCAGAACTTGCCGTCACAGGGCCAGACGACCGTGACGCTCACCCTCGGCCGGGTGTACGTCTCGACGACGGACACCCCCGGTATCGGGCCGACCACGGGAAACAGCGGGACGATCGGTAACACCGGGACCACCGGGAACACCGGGAGCGCCGTGACAACGACCGCGCCTTCGTCCTCCAGCTCGTTGGGGAACACCGGAGCGGTGAGCGGTGCCTCGGCCCTCCCCTCCTCGAGCACACCAGGCAGCAGCCCCCCGTCGTCCAGCACTCCGCCGCGCACGCTCCAGACGTCACCCGCCTTCGCGGTGGAGGAAGGCCCGCCTGCCCAGAGCCTGTACCTGGTCCTGGTGCTGGGCGCGCTGGCCATGCTGCTCGGGACACAGGCACTGCGGTACTTGGCCGTACGCCTCGCGTTGAGCGGTCGAACGCAATGAAGGGACCACGAACCCGATCGGGAGGCGATACGCAGTGAGCCCAAGAAGAGCAATCCGTCGTCCGAGCTGGCTCCGCCACCGGGTGCCGAGCGCCCTGTGCATGACCGCGCTCGGTATCGCCCTGGCCGTCGGGGGCGCATCCGCTGGCACAGCGTCGGCGTCCACTGGCAACTCCGGCAACACGGGCAACACAGGCTCGGGGAGTGGGGCCGCCGTCGTGACACCGCTGCTGAAATTCTTCGAGTTCGGCAACACAATCGGCCTCCCCCTGCTGTGCAGCGACGCTGGTTCGATCGTGTCCATTTTCGGGGCCCAGTCGGGTACGGCCGCAGCGACCTCGCTCATCGTCACCCAATTGGACAGCGAGTGCTCACAACTCGCCTCTCAGGGCTCGACCTACCTGCAGCAGGCCATCAGCGAGAGTGAGTCCCTGGAGCTGATCAATCCCTACGTCGACCCGCTCATCGGCGACCTCTCCACTGGGCTGAGCACCGTCGGCAACCAGTACGGCTCGTCCCTGGCTCCGTTCGGGCCGACGGTTGCCGGACTCGGCGGCACGGTCGCGTTCTTCGAAGGTACCTGAGGTGCGCGCCCCAGCTCGGGCGCTCTTCGCTGCCGGCCTGACCCTCTCGGCCCTGGGCCTGGCCGCCTGCGGGGGCCGCTTCGTGAGCCCGCACGACGCCGCCGCCCGGACCACCGTGATCGGGAGTGGACGGACCGTCGCGGACGGCGGGGACTCGACGACGCCGACCACCTCGTCGGCCCCGGGGTCCGGCCCGTCGGCCCTGCCGAGCCTTCCCTCGACCGCGAGCCACCCGACGACGGTTCCCACCACGACGCGCGCCGGGAGCACCGCGAGCGAGGACCCGACCCAAAGGGCGATCATCACTGACTACGAGGCGTATCTGGTCGACCTCTCCGGGCTCGACGACAACCTGAGCAAGGCCTACGTCGGTCCATTGGCGTCGGTCACCACGAACCGGCTGGCCCAGGCCAGCGTGCGCCAGGCGGCCACCCTGCTGGCTGCGCAGGAGCACGGTGTCGGGACGCTACGCGACGACCACGTCTCGGTGGTCATGACGGGACCGGCCAGCGCCGCCCTGGCCGATTGCCAGGACGAGGACCACTTCTACCTGGTCAACGACAACTCGGGGACACCCGATCCCTTCATCGAACGGGGCTACTTCGTCGGGTCCGCCCAGATGGTGCTCCAGAACGGGCACTGGCTGGTCGACGTGTTCACGACGACGCACGTCACCTGCGCTGCCTTCTGACGCGCTAGGCGGCCGTGCGCAAGGTGGCCCCGATCGACTGGAGCGCCGCGGCGATCTGACCGAGCGCGCCCGATGGGGCCGACCGGCTCTGCACCCGTGCCTCGTCGGCCAGAGCTGCCTCGGCGTCCACCAGCAGCCCGAGACGGAGGAGCTGCGCCGTCTGCATGCTGCCGGCCGGAGGGGCGATGGCGCTCACCGCGGTCTCGGCCCGCACGAGGGCATCGGCCATGCGAGCCAGGGACGCGCTGGTCGGCGCCTTCCGGATCAACGCCTGGCGCACCGACGACTGGGTGGGGAGGTCGGATCGGGCCACGGCGGCGGACCAGCCGGACATCGACTCCGTCCCCACGGCGGCGGTGATCGTGTCGGGCCAGGACGACACCAGGGGCTCGCCCGGCGCCAGGGCGACGGTGGACCAGACGGGGATGTGCGCCGCCGCCGCCGTATCGGCTCCGGCCACGGTCGAACCGAGGTCGGGCGCCAGCTGCGCCGTGCCCTGGTCGAATGTGACGTCCCCCAGCTCACGGATGCGCTGGTACGACCGCTGGAGCTGGGTGACGAGCGGACCCGTGTGGAGCTCGGTCGCCGCCTGCAAGACGCGGAAGGATTCCAGGTAGAGCTCGACGGCCGCCGCGTAGTCGGAGCGGACGCCGGCATAGCCCGACAGCGGCGCCAGTGACGCCACCTTGTGCTCGACCGCTTCGAGCGTGGGAATGGTCCGGGTCAATGCGCGGCGTGCCGTCGCCCCCGACTCCAAGCCCTGCTGCCACGACTGGGCCGCATTCAGGCCCGCCAGGAGATCCGCCTGCAGCGGACTGAGGTCGGTGACGATTGTCTGGTACCAGCTCCGTACTTGTGAAGCGGAGGTGGTGGGCGCCGAGTCGGCCGGCGCCGAGCTCACTGTCGCACTGGCGCCGAGAACAAATGCCGCAACGAGCGCGACGACCCACCTCTTCCACGTCGCCGTCACGGGGACACCTTAGGAACGTTGTGCGTCGAGTCCCGATCGCCCGACGAACGCACCCGGTCGGGACCGGGCGTCCCAGGGGGTCCCGCTCAGTTCAGTTCGTCTTCGCTACGGAAGTTCCCGGCACCAAGGTCTGGGTCTTGGCGTCGTAGTGATAGATCGTAACCGGGCCGATCGCGTAGGGCTGGCCTGGTGCGAAGGAGAGGGGGCCGCCTGCCCCGGGGATGCTGGCGTTCTTCAGATCGTAGCCAGCCTTGGTGAAGCTGGCCACGGTCAGGTTCTTACCCGCCGCGTCGGCGATCTTGACGAAGAGGCCGAGGTACTGGCAGGCCTCGATCACCGACTCGTACGTGGTGTCATTGGTCACCACCGTCGTCTCGGGGTTGGGCGGATTCGAGACCTGGTCCGACGGGTAGGCCTTTCGGACCTCCGCGGCGCACTTCTGAATGGCCGGGTCCTTCCACTGCTGGTAGGCGGTCGGGGTCGAAGTGGCGGCCAGCGAGTAGTCCAGGTACGGGTTGCCACCCTTGGTCGACTCGACGTACGAGATGTAGGAGGACTCGCTGGTGGCGATGTACAAGGGCTTGTACTGACTCTGCAGATCCGCCTGCGCCCGGGGCCACGTGGTCGAGCCGGAGCCGCCGACACCGAGGACCACGTTGATCCCGTCGTTCTGGAACTTCGTCTCAATGGTCTGGGTGTCCTGGTCGGAGGCGACGGTGTCGGTGGACGGCGCGTTGTCCAGAGCCGTATCCACGAGGTCCACGTGCAACTTGGCGAGATCGGCCTTGACGGCAGACACTTCCGGGGCGTCCGAGGTGGCGCCGTAGAAGATGCCGACCTTCTTGCCGTTGAATACGCCCAGCTTCTTGAACGCTGCCAGCTGCACGGCGTCGAACGGCGCGTCGGGCGGGACGATGGCGAAGTCGGGAGCTGAACCGGCCGGCAACGTGCCAGGTAGGGATCCCGCGATCACCGGCGTGTCGTGCGTCGTCTGGTAGCAGTCCGGGAACACCGGAGAGATGGAGACGAAGACGTGGTCGTCCTCGGTCAGCTGGGTGCAGGAGTTGGCCGCATCCGCCGGCAACGCCGGGTCCATACCCACGTTGGCCAGGACCAGCTTGCGCCCGTCGACGCCACCCGCCTTGTTGATACCGGCGATGACGGCGTTGTAGGCATCGACGAAGTTGCCGTCGTTGATGTTGACGCCGAGGTTCTTGAGCTCGGTAAAATTGACCCAGGGCAGGCCGACAGTGATCGTTGTCTTGGTCACGCCCTGGTCGGCCGGGCTCGTGGCCGCACCGGCGGGGGCGACCCCGGCGGACACGATCGTGCCTCCCAGAGTGGCGAGGGCTGCGGCCGTCCACAGCACGTTCCGGACGCGCAATTTCATGTGATCTCTCCCTCGCACTCGCCGGACTCGAGTCACCGAGCCGCGTTTCGCCGTCTGAACATTACGAGAGACCATGCGAAGAAAACCGTCACCGAACTGGTCACTGACCTGCTCGTTCCGGAACCCGCAGTACGCCCCCCGAAATGCAACCTCAATATATCAACCGGTCGGTACAAAATGCAAGGCACTTCTCCGTCACCGGTAACGGCGTTTCTGCAAACGGCTACGCCGTAACCTGACATTTGTTCCCAACAAAACGGTGCCTGGCTACGATGACGCGGGATGCCGTCCGAAGGAGCCCGCCGGGAAGAGATACTTCAGACAGCGGGCACGCTCTTCGCATCCTCGGGCTTGCGGACCTCCCTCAACGAGATCGCCGACGCCTGCGGCATCCTCCCGGGCAGCCTCTACCACCACTTCGAATCCAAAGAAGCGATCATCGTCGAGTTGGTGCAGCGCTACGAGGACGACCTCACGCGCATCGCCAAGGAAGCGCGCGACACCCTGCACGAGCCGACGCCCCGGTCGCTTGAAGCACGGGTGATCGAGTTCGGCCGCGCCATCGCCGCCGTCGGCCTCGAGCACCGGGCCGCACTCCTCCTCACGCTGTACGAGCCGCCGGTGGGGGCGGGCCAGGAGTCCGGCCATGCCCTCAAGTCACCCCCGGCGATCCACCAAGCCATGCAGGAGATTCTGCAAGCCGGTCTCGCCAACGGCGACGTGCGGTCGGGGATCGATCTCTCTTTGCTCTCCGATCGAATGTGCCTCAGCATGCTGCACGTCGGCGTCGGCATCTCCCATCTCACGCCTGGGGGTGACGTCGTCCCGGACACGAGGATCCGCATCCTGCTGGACGGGCTGGCGGCCAAGCCTCCATCGAACGCCGCGCTCGACCGCTCGACCGCACTCAAGGCGGCCCAAGCTGCCATCGTCTCCTGGGGCGAAGAAGGTGCGGACGACGACGAGCGCCTCGTGCACCTGCGCGCGGTAGCGCGCACTGAGTTCGGACGGCGCGGGTACGAAGCGACCACCATGCGAGACATCGCGTCGGCCTCCGGCTTCAGCACCGGCACGGTCTATCGGTTGCTCGGCTCTAAGGACCAGTTGCTGATCTCCGTCATGTCGTCGTACGTCGACAAGGTCAGCCGCGCATGGGATGCGGTCGTCCGCTCTGATTCGACGCCGCTCACCAAGATCGACGCATTGATGTGGGTCACCATCAACGTGCTCGACACCCTCAGCGAGGAGTTCAAGATCACGCTGGCCTGGCTGCGCCAGTCCCCGCCGAGCAGCGCCCCGGCGCTCGGGATGTCCTTCCCCGAACAATTGCGCCACGTCCGCACGCTTCTCACCACGGGGACGCGCGACGGAGTGATTCAGTTGGAAGGCGCGTCCGCCGAAATCAGGGCCCGCTGCGTCCTCGAAGCGATCTGGGGTGCCGGTTCCCACGTCACGGAACTCTCGCCAAAGGAATCTCACGCATTGGCCCGCGACACCGTGCTGCGCGGGGCGGCCACCCACGCTTGAGCCCGAGCCCGCGCCCATCCAAGAAGGGTCCCACCGGGTGAGTGAGCCGAAGACACCCGGTCCGGAACGGCTGAAGCTGTTGGCCTCCGCCGTCGCGGGCCGACCGGTCACCGTGGCCGCTCTCCACCCACCCGGAACGGCTGCCTGGACGGATGGGACGACCGTCTTCGTCGATCCCGCGGCGGCGACGCGCGAGCAGGTCCGATACGTCGCAGTCCAGGCCGCACTCCTGTCCTCGGGCAGCCTCGACGCCGAATTCCTGAGCGCAATAGCACGTCGGCCGGCCCTCTGCCGGAGGTACCTGGCTGTGGAAGGTCACCGGGCCCTGGCCGCTCACCAGGACCTGCTCCCCCCGAGCGCACGGCTCTTGATCGATCGCCGGATGGCAGCCCGCAGCGGGTCGCCGGCCCAATCCCTCGCCATCGCCATGAGCCGCGAGGTGGTTGCGGATGCTCCACACTCCTTCGGCACGATTCGACCCCGCCGGTTGCGCTCGGACTTGGGCAAGTCGGCGGAGACCAACGCAGCCGCCCAACACGTCCCGAGACAGACCGACGCCCATCTCCTACGAGAGCTCGACGACGAGGAGGACGATGGTGGCGCTCTCTTCGACACCGTCTCGAGCCCGGTCGGCGGGGGCGGCGGCATCGGCCGGCTCATCAAGAGGCTGATCGGCGACGCGCGCTCGGGCGATGGTGGTCCGCCCGGGGCGGACGCCGTCACGCATAGGTCTCGCCGTGGTGGCGGTCGGCCGGCCGCCGGCACCATGACGACAGCCATCACCTCCATCACGGACTCAATGGAGGACGCGGCCCATCGGGAATGGACCTACCCCGAGTGGGATCTGCACCGGCACCGCTACCGCCAGGACTGGTGCACGGTCAGCGAATCCGAGCCGGCGGCGGCCAAGCTCGCTCCGTTCGAACTCGCCGACACGCACTCGCTGCGCCGAGCACTGGCCCGGTTGGGCCGGGAGTGGCAACGGCGTCCGCGACAGCTACAGGGCATCGACATCGACATCGACGCCGCCGTGGCAGCGTACGTCGATGTGGTCGCAGGATCGCCTCCAGCTGAGGAGGTTTACATTGACATCCTGCGGCAGCGCCGCGATCTCGCCGTGCTGATCCTGCTCGACATCTCAGGGTCGGCTGGGGAGCCGAGCCCGTCGGGCGGCATGGTGCACGACCATCAGCGGGCCGCCGCGGCGGCGCTCGTCCGGTCGATGCACGATCTGGGTGACCGCGTGGCCCTCTATTCCTTCTGCTCCCAGGGACGGACAGCGGTGCACGTGGTGCCGATGAAGCAGTTCCGCGAAAGCCTCGAGACCAGGGTGCTGCAGCGACTTGGCGGCACCTCTCCCGGGGCATATACCCGGCTCGGCGCGGCCATCCGCCATGGGTCGGCGGTGGTCGAGCGCGACGGCGGCACGACGAGGCGATTACTCGTCGTCCTATCGGACGGGTTCGCCTACGACCACGGCTACGAGGGCGCCTACGGAGAGGCCGACGCGCGGCGCGCGCTGGCGGAAGCCCGAAGAAGGGGAACGGCGTGCCTCTGCTTGAGCATGGGCGCTCCGACCGATACGGAGGCGCTACGGAGGGTTTTCGGAACGGCCGCGCACGCCCGCGTTCCGCGGGTCGAGGACTTGCCGGCGATGGTCGGTCCACTGTTCGGGTTCGCCCTCAGGTCGGCGGAAGCCCAGCAGCGGACGTTCCAGCGCAAACTCCGGACAAAGGAGCGTCTCGAGGTCGAAAGGAGGACGGCATGACTTCTGGACCCCGGCCCTACTACGTCCCGGTCGGAGATGAGGAGGCCGTCTTTGCGGCCGCGTTCCGCCAAAGCCTGTCGATCCTCCTGAAAGGGCCCACGGGCTGTGGCAAGACGCGTTTCGTCGAAGCCATGGCGTACGACCTGCAGCGTCCGCTCATCACAGTCGCCTGCCACGACGACTTGACGACGGCGGATCTGGTGGGCCGCTTCCTTCTGCGGGGCGGCGAGACCACCTGGGTCGACGGACCACTGACGCGAGCGGTCCGGGAGGGCGCCATCTGCTACCTCGACGAAATCGTCGAGGCGCGCCAGGACACGACCGTGGTCCTCCATCCACTGACGGACCACCGCCGCCAGATGCCGATCGATCGCCTCGGCGTCACACTCGAGGCCGCACCGGGTTTCTGCCTCGTCGTGTCCTACAACCCGGGCTACCAGAGCGTCCTCAAGGATCTGAAGGACTCGACCCGACAGCGCATGATCGCCATCGAGCTCGATTTTCCGCCAGCCGACGTCGAGGAGAAGGTCGTGGCGCACGAGGCCGGCGTGGACCACCAGACGGCGTCACTCCTGGTGGGGCTCGGGCGGGCCATCCGGCGTCTCGAGAACGTCGGACTGCGTGAGGTGGCCTCGACCCGACTGCTGGTTGCCGCGGGCCGGTTGGTCCAACAGGGCCTGGGCCTCCCTACGGCGGCGCGGGCGGCGGTCGCCGGGCCGCTCACGGACGATCCTGTGGTGACGGCGGGACTGATTCAGATGATCGACGCCTACTGCGAGGACCAACCCGCCGGGCCGGACGATTGACGCTGGTGGGCCTGGTCGCTAAGGTCGGAACAAATGTCAGGTTAGCGCCGGGGCTGCGGGGCCGTGGTTGCTCGACAAGGGGGGCGCGTGTCCTACGTCAGTACCGCCGAACCGATCAAGATCGGGTACCTGTTCGACTTCAAGCTCCCTGAGGGCTATCCCCAGGAGTCTCGCGACGACCTGGTGCTCCCCTTCGAGCTCGTCTTCAAGCAGGGCCTCGAGCAAGGGGTTCTCGACCGCCCGGTGGAGATCGTGTTCCGCGAGGTCGAAGGCCTACCCAAGGGCACCATAAAAGCCGTGATCGATGCCTACGGCGAGCTGGTCGACGAGGGTTGCCTCGTCGTCTTCGGCCCGGCCATCACCGACAACTGCGTGCCGACCCGCGAGGCGATCGAGGAGCGCTTTCGCGTGCCGGCCATCAGCGTGACGGGCAGCGAGGAGTGGCTGGGCGAGTGGACGTTCGCCCTGTCCATGGGCTCGATGACCGACGAGCCCATCTTCTGGGCCGACCTGCTCGTCAAGGACGGCCACCGCGAGGTCGGGCTCCTGATCGAGCGGTCACTGGTCGGTGACTCCTACGTGCGCAACTTCCGCAAGGCGTGTGCCGACCGCGACATACGGATCGTGGCGGAGGAATGGGTCCCCCAGACGGCTCAGGACATCAGCACGTCCGTGCGCAACCTGCACGAGGCCAAAGCCGAGGCGATTGTGCATTGCGGCTTCGGTTTCGGCATCGTCTTCGTCAACCCGACGCTGGCGGAAATGAACTGGAATCCTCCTCGATACATGGGCACGGCGTTCCAGAACGCCTGGATCAACCAACTGATGTGGGATGCCATCCGGGGCTACACGGGGCTGGACCAGTACGACGAGTCGAACCCGGTCGGGCAGGCCTTCCTCGACGAGTACAACGTGGCCTATGGGCGTCGGCCGGAGTACTGCGTTCCCGTGGTCAACCGCGACATCGCGACCATTTTGCTGCTCGCCCTGGCGGACGCACATCCCCTCACTCCGCGTGGGGTGAAGGAGGCCCTCGAGCGGGTGAAGATGGTCCCCGCCGCCTCCGGTGCTCCTGGGACCCGGCTTTCCTTCGGTAGGTGGACGCGCCGAGGCTGGATGGGCGCCGGCTATCTCGTGGCGCGCCAGCTGGATGAGGAGTTCGGCTCGTCGCACCTCGTCGGCCGCTTCGGGCAAGTCTGAGCGGTGACGACCCAGCTGGAGCGAGCGGAACAAGTCACTACCGACGAACCCTCTGCCGCGACGACGGCAACGAAGTCGACCCGCTCGGGCATCGCCTGGGGCTTGATCGGCTGCGCGGTGGCCCTGCTGCTCATCTTCATCGCGCACAATGCCCGCCGTGGCGCCGTCGTCGCACGCATCAAGAACGCTGCCGTGCAGGGCGCACCACGTCCGGTCAGGCCATTGTTCGGCTGGACCCACTGGTTGGGGTTCCTCCAGGTCAGCACGATCATCTCCATGGCGGTGATCGTGGTGGTCTTCGTCGTGCTGTGGCGGCGGCACCCGAAGCACCCGGTCTTGCTCATGGCGATCGCGTGCACCACGCTCGTCTGGCAGGACCCGATCATGAACTGGTCCCCGTACGCGGTGTACAACCCGCAGCTATGGCACTGGCCCGAGTCCTGGCCGCTTGTCTCGCTCTCGCCGACGGTCGAACCCTTCGTCGTGATCGGCTACGTGATGTTCTACCTGGTCCCCGGATTGATCGGCATCTGGGCCCTCCAGCGCATCCAGCAGCGAAAGCCAGTCACGTCCTTTGTCTGGCGTCATCCGCTCGTCACCCTGGCCCTCCTGATCTACCCGATCGGATTCATTTACGACGCCATCCAGGAGATCATCCTCATCCGGACCGGCATGTACACCTACTCGCAGGTGATCCCGTTCGGGTCCGTCTTCGTCGGCAAGCAGTACCAGTTCCCCCTCATTTGGGAGTCGTCACTCGTGACCGCCGTCATGATCCCCGCCGGCGTGCTCCTCTACCGCGACGACACCGGCAAGACCGTGGCGGAGAAACTGGCCCAACGGGTGCGGTCGTTCCGCGGGCGTCCGGCGCTCGGCACCTTCGTCGTCATGGCCCTGATCCTCAACGCTTGCTACTTCTTCCTGTACGGCGGCGGGTTCGCCATCATCAAGGACACCGGCGTGGCCACCTCAGTCGCCTGCCCGTGGCCCTACCCCGAAGCGAAGGTCTATGACCCACAGGGCTTCTACGAGAAAGCGGGAGCAACCGGGCCGTACTCCGTGGGAATCTGGAGCGGCTGGGAGATGGCGCAATCAGGTCGTCCGGACATCAGCCCGCCCGTTGGCGGAGGCCCCTGCAGCACGGCACACGGCTGACCTCGCCAGACGTTCAGGGATTCAGCTGACCGCTCGGGCGCACCACGATCTCGTGGATGCAGATCCCGTCCGGCCGGCTCATGACGAACGTGATGCAGTCGGCCAACTCTTCGGGTGCGGCCGGCACGCCCCCCTCGACGAAGAACGGGGTGTCGGTCGGTGGGATGTCGCCGTCCATGATGAGTCCCTCCATGGTGAGACCCTCGGTGTCGAACATCCCGGGCATGACGAGACTGACGTTGATGCCCTGGGGTGCCAGTTCGATGCGCAACGTATCGAAGGCCGCCTCTAGACCGCGCTTCGAGGCGGCGTAGATGCCGACGCCGGACATGGGCGTCAAGGCACCGGTCGATCCCACCAGGATGACGTCGCGCCGGCCCGCGCTCGAGAAGTGGGGCAAGGCGTAGCGGACCGTCGCCAGCGGACCGAGCAGGTTCAGTTCGATGAGCTCACGCCATCGCTGCGGGGTCCCGGTCGCCACCGTCCCGGTCATCATCGCCCCCGCCACCGAGACGACACCGTCGAGGTCGCCGAGCTGGCGAGCGGCGTCGGTGACCCTCTCGTCCAGCGTCTCGAGGTCGGTCACGTCGCAGGCCACCCAGACGGCACGGTCCCCGAGTTCCTCGGCCAGCGCGCCGAGGCGCTCCTTCCGCCGGGCCAGCATGGCGACCGATCCGCCCTGGGCGACGATCGACCGGCAGGTGGCCGCCCCGATCCCACTCGATGCGCCAGTCACGAGGACGCGCCGGCCGCTCAGGTCAACGAGCACGCTCATGAACAACACCCCTTTCTGACCTCCCCCTCGGGGACGGCGACGTTAGTTGCTCCGCCCCGACGGGCCACCGGGCGCAGGTTGACGGGACCGCAAAACCCCCAGTACCTTCCGTGTGAACAAATATTAGGTTATCGCCGGAAGGTCGTGAAATTGGCAGGCAAAGGTCCAGACACAGGAGCCGCGGTCGACCTCGAAGGCGCCGACGCCGACAACGACGAGTTCGGCCTGTTCGACGACGCCGTGGCGGGCGACGCCCGGGATCCCTACCCCGAGCTGGCCCAGGCTCGTCGCGATACCCCGATCCAGATCCTGGACGCCTCGTTGATGCCACACGACGACGCGCATCCGGTCTACTTCATCTACCGCCACGACGACATCGCCGCCATTCTCCGAGACGGCGAGACCTTCTCCTCGGCCCACATCATCGACCTGATCATGGGACCGGTCATGGGCGAGCACATCATGCTGGGCATGGACGACCCGCAGCACCGCCGCTACCGGGCACTGGTGACCACTGCGTTCCGCCAGAAGGTGCTCGCCACGTGGGAGACCGATCTGGTCGCCAAGGTGGTCAATGACCTCATCGACCGATTCGTCGATCGCGGTCACGCCGAGTTGGTCCGCGAGTTCACGTTCCCGTACCCGACCCAGATCATCGCCGGCCTCCTCGGCCTGCCGCGGCAGGACTACAAGCGGTTCCAACGCTGGTCCATCGCCATTCTCAGCTTCCTCAGCAAGCCGGAGGAAGCGATCGCCGCGTCGCAGGAAGTGAAGGAGTACATCGCCGACATCCTGGAGGAACGGCGCCAGACGCCTGCCCAGGACCTGATCAGTGACCTAGCCCGGGCCGAACTGGACGGCGAGCACCTGAGCGACGAGGAGATCTTCTCGTTCCTCCGGCTTCTGCTGCCTGCCGGGGTCGAGACCACGTTTCGCGCCACGGGGAACCTGCTCTTCTCGCTGCTCTCCCATCCGGACCAGCTCGACGCCGTCCGGGCCGACCGCCGCCTCATCCCGCAAGCGATTGAGGAGGCGCTCCGCCTCGAGACGCCGCTGCTCAACATCACCCGCTTGGCCACCAAGGACACGGAGATCGACGGCGTGTCAATTGAGGCCGGCTCGACCGTGATGCTCATGCTGGCAGCGGCCAACCGGGACGAGAACCGCCACGACGACCCCGACGCCTTCGACATCTTCCGGAGCGATCCGAAGCCGCATATCTCCTTCGGACATGGGCCCCACATGTGTCTCGGCGTGCACCTGGCCCGGATCGAGATGCGGGTCGCCCTTGATCACTTGCTCGACCGCCTCCCCAACCTGCGCCTCGACCCGGCTGCGGTCGATCCGCACATCCGGGGCCAGGTGTTCCGGTCCCCCACCGACCTGCCGGTCCTCTTCGGATGACAGCCAGATCCGTATGACCCTGAGAAACGGAGCGGACCATGCACATTGACGACCTCATCCTCGTCTCCGTCGACGACCACGTCGTCGAACCGAAAGACATGTTCGAGGGTCACATCCCGGCCAAGTACAAGGACCAGGCGCCGAAAGTGATCGTCAAGGACGACGGCACCGACGCCTGGGTGTTCGAAGGGCAGGAGGCCACCAACGTCGGGCTGAACGCCGTGGCAGGCCGGCCCCCCGACGAGTACGGCATCGAACCGACCCGATTTCGCGAGATGCGGCCCGGCTGCCACGACATACACGAGCGCATCCGCGACATGAACGCGAACGGCGTGCTCGCCTCGCTGAACTTCCCGTCCTACCCGCAGTTCTGCGGCCAGTACTTCGCCCGGGCGACCGACAAGGACCTGGCCATCGCCGTGCTGCGCGCCTACAACGACTGGCACGTGGACACATGGTGCGGGACCTACCCGGGACGTATGATCCCCCTCGCGCTCCCGCCGATCTGGGACGTTGAGCTGATGGCGGACGAGGTGCACCGCGTGGCGAAGAAGGGCTGCCACGCCGTCACCTTCTCGGAGAACCCCGAGAAACTCGGCTACCCCTCCTTGCACAATGAGCACTGGGACCCGTTCTGGACCGCATGCAGCGAGGAGAACACCGTCGTCTGCCTGCACATCGGGTCGTCGTCGCAGGTTGTGGTGACGTCGATCGAGGCACCAATCGACACGCTGATCACTTTGCAGCCGATCAACATCGTCCAGGCGGCGGCCGATCTGCTGTGGTCGCCGGTGCTACGGAAATTCCCCGACATCACGTTCGCGCTCAGCGAGGGAGGAATCGGATGGATCCCCTACTTCCTCGAGCGGGTGGACAACGTCTATAAGCACCACCGGGCCTGGACCCACCAGAACTTCGGTGACAAGTTGCCGAGCGAGGTCTTCTCGGAGCGGATCGTAACCTGCTTCATCGACGACGCCTTCGGGATTGAGGTCCGGGACAAGCTCAACGTCGACATGATCACCTGGGAGTGCGACTACCCCCACTCCGACTCTGTCTGGCCCGAGTCGCCGGAAGTGCTGGCCGAGTATCTCGTCGGCGTGCCGACCGAGGAGGTGGCGAAGATCACGCACGAAAACGCTCTGCGAGTCTTCTCCTTCGACGCGTTCGCACATGTGCCGAAGAGCGTGGCCACCGTCGGCGCCCTGCGGGCCCAGGCTACCGACGTCGACCTGGGCTACCGCTCCTCGGCCCGTCTCAAGAAGACGGGCACCGACACCGTCAGCGTGCTCAGCCTGGCCAGCACCTTGTCGCCGGCCAGCTGACCCGGCCGCGGACCGCTGAGCAAGGCCGCACTGTGATCGACTTCGACGAGCAGGTGGTCATCGTGACCGGAGCCGGTCGTGGGCTCGGGCGCCTGTACGCCCTGGACCTCGCCGCACGGGGTGCCTCGGTCGTGGTCAACGATCTCGGAGGGACCATGCACGGCCACGGGGCCGACGACAGCATTGCCGACAAAGTGGTCAAGGAGATCGAGGTGGCGGGCGGTGTTGCCGTAGCCTCCCATGACTCGGTGGCCACGCCCGAGGGTGGCGACGCCATTGTGCAGAGTGCGCTGAAAACGTACGGCCGACTCGATGCCGTGGTGAGCAATGCCGGGATCTTCCATACCGCGCCCTTCGACGAACTCGAAGTGGATGACTGGCGCCGAATGTTGAACGTCCACGTCGACGGCGGCTTCTTCCTCAGCCAGCCGGCCTACCGGGTAATGAAGGCGCAGGGCTATGGCCGCTTCGTCTTCATCGCCTCCTCGGCCGGGCTCTTCGGGCAGCCCAACTCGGCTCACTACGCCGCCGCCAAGGCCGCCCTCTTGGGATTGACCAACGTGATCGCCATCGAGGGTGCGGAGCACGGGATCCTGGCCAACACGATGCTGCCGTTCGGCTACTCGCGCATGGTAACCGAGACGATCGGCGAGCTCCCCGAGGACTCCGAGTTCCTGCATGCCATCGATCCGCAATGGGTCGTGCCCATCGTCACCTACCTCTCCAGCAAGGCCTGCGACGTCAGCCATCACAACTACTCGGCCTGCGCCGGCCGCTTCGCCCGCGTCTTCGTGGGCCTGGCCGAGGGCTGGCTGGCTGAGCGTGGCAAGCCGCCGACCGCTGAAGATGTTGCCGCCCACCTCGCCGAGGTCACGGCGACCGAGCCGTTCACCATCCCGGGCTCCATCTTCGACGAGGTCGCGGGGATCGTTTCCCGGCTGGGCCTGACCAGCTGAGAAAGGCCCGACCAGACCGACAGCGACGTTCCGTGCTGTCTTCGGGCGTTCCACTACGCAGCTCGAAACCCAGGTGCGGATTACCGAGGCGCGTAGACGCCGAATTTCGGTACCCCGAGGCGGCGCTAGTCCTCTATAGAAATGGCGTTCTTCGGACAGGCACGCACGGCCTCCATGAGCCGCTCGCGCATCTCCTCGGGTGGGTTCTCGTTCAGCACGTAGAGGAAGTCGTCGTCGCGCACCTCGAAGACCTCGGGAATGATGCCCATGCACAGGGCATTGCTCTCGCACAGGTCGAAATCGACGACGACTCGCATCAGCATTCCTCCGGGTTCGAACGGTCAGGCAGAACGGGCCAACATTACGGCACGGCCGCTGCGCCCTCAGAATCAGATGTACATCCCGCCGTTGACCCCGATGATCTGGCCCGTGACATAGGCGCCGTCCTCCGAGCACAGGTACGAACAGGCCCCGGCGATGTCGTCAGGCGTGCCCGCCCGCTTGAGCGGGACCATCTTCGCCATGATCTCCACGCTCGGGACGTGGCCCTCCTCCTCCCCCTTTCGGGCCATCGGCGTGTCCACGATGGTCGGCGGGATCGTGTTGACCGTGATCCCATGACCAGCCAGCTCGCGGGCGAAGGCCTTGGTCAGCCCGATGACGCCGCCCTTCGAGGCCACGTAGTGAGCCATGTTGGGAGCACCCGACTGGGCGCTCGACGAGGAGATCGTGACGATGCGGCCCCACTGCGCCTCGATCATGTCCGGCACGGCCAGCTGCATGGAGACGAAGGTGCCGGTCAGGTTGACTGCGATGACCCGGTCCCAGCGCTCGGCCGAGATGTCGGTCACGGGGTCGAACGCCTCCATGCCGGCGCTGGTGACCACGATCGTGATCGGACCCAGGTCCTTGCGCACCGCCGCGTACGCCTGCTCGAGCCCGGCCCGGTCGGCGACGTCGACGCCGAAGCCGGCGGCCGTCGACCCTCCGGCGGACAGCTCGGCCGCGGCCGCCTGCGCGGCGGCGCCGTCGAGGTCCAGCAGCGCCACCGCGTGACCGTCACTCGCCAACCGGCGGGCCACGCCCAGTCCGATGCCCGACGCCGCGCCCGTCACCACGGCCACCCGTGTGCTCATGATGCCTCCTCGGACGGCGTGAACTCGATGTACAACTTGTGCAGGCCGCGCAGCACCCACGTCGGTTCATAGCTGAACCGACGATTTCCGGGAGGCCCATGGTGCTCCTCGGACAACCGGATGTTCCGCATGCGATCCAAAATCCGCTCCACGCTGACCCTTCCCTCCACGCGCGCCAGCGGACCGCCCGGGCACGAGTGGGGACCGCGCCCGAACGCGAGATGCGACTTGGCGTTGGGCCGGTCGGCCCGGAATTCCGCCGGTGCCTCGAACAGCCGGGGGTCGCGGTTGGCCGCGCCGTTCAACACCATGACGGGGGTCCCGGCGGCGATGTCCACACCGGCCACGGTGGTGTTGCGCCGGGCCAACCGGAAGTCTGCCTTCACCGGGCTCTCGATGCGGAGCGCCTCCTCAATGAAGCCGGGGATGCGGTCACTGTGCGCCCGCAGCTCGTCCTGCAATTCGGGGTACTCGCTCAGGTACTTCAACGCGACGGCGAGTAGACGGGCCGTCGTCTCCTGGCCGGCGGCGAAGAGGAAGGTCGCCGTACGCACGACCGAGGCGACATCGGGCACCGACCCGTCCGGGTAGGTGCCCAGCGCCAGATCCGTCAGCACATCCTTGCGTGGGCTGCGCCGGCGGTCCTCGATGTACTCGGCGAAGGTGTCGTCGAGCCACGACAGCGCGTTGAGCTCGCTGCCCTCGGGGTGCACGCCCGTCACGCCGCCTCCGATCTCTCCGGGCGGCGCACTCAGCAACCCGAAGCCCTCGCGAAAGCGCCGGTGGTCCTCCTCGGGCACGCCGAGCACGTCGGCCACGGCCAGCATGGCGAAGGGCTGGGAGTACGCACTGATGAACTCGCAGTGGCCGGCGCCGACGAACTCGTCGATCTGCCGGTCGGCCATCCGCCACATGAACGCCTCGTTCTCCTTCAGGCGCTTGGGCGTCAGCAGGCGCATGATCAGGGCCCGCTCCTGCGTGTGCATGGGCGCGTCCATGGTGACCATGTGTTCGTTCATCGGGAGCTGGTCCCGGTGGGCGTCGATGATGTCGCCGACGTCGTCACCCTCGAGCGGGACGGGGAAGGCGGCGAACGGGCCGATGACGGAGTTGCACGAGGAGAAGGTCGCCGTGTCGAGATAGATCTCGGCCGCCTCTTCGTACCCCGACACCGCCACCACGCCGTGCGTCGCTGTCGGCGTCACCGGGCACTTCGAGCGCAGATGATCGAAATACGGGTAGGGGTCTTCGAGCAGCGATTCGTCGCTGAAGAAGTCGACCTCGTCGTAGTTGACCATGTGCCTCCGATCACGCCCGCGCCGGGCTGCTGCCGCAAATGCTGTGCGACTGCTTAGCACGCTGCGGTATGCTGTGCAATCGCACAGCAGCTGGAACTGACCCCATGACATCGACCCGCCGCATCGGAACCGAGACTTCGGCCACCCGTACCGCCCTCCTCGATGCCGCCCAGCAGGTCTTGCTCGAGGAGGGCTACGCCGCGGCCACCTCCCGCCGGGTGGCGGCGCGGGCCGGCCTCAAGCCCCAACTCGTCCACTACTACTTCCGCACGATGGACGATCTCTTCCTGGCGCTCGTCCGGCGGGGGGCGGAGCAGAACCTCGAGCGCCAGGCCGAAGCGCTGGCCTCGCCGTGCCCGCTACGGGCGCTGTGGGAGCTCAGCAACGACCCGGCCGCCAGCGCGCTGACAATCGAATTCGCGGCGCTGGCCAATCACCGCAAGGCCATCCGGGCGGAGCTGGCGTCCTATGGCGAGCAGTTCCGCCGACTGCAAACTGAGGCGCTCAATCGGATCTTCGAGCGCTACGGCATCGACTCCCGCGCCTACCCGCCCGAGGTGATGATCGTCACCATGACCAGCCTGTCGCAGGTGATGGGCATGGAACAGCTCCTGGGCATGACGGCGGGCCACGACGCGACCCGCCAGCTCGTCGAAGGGTTGCTCGCTCGCTATGAGCATGACTCAGCCGGTTCTGCCCTCACCTTGCCCGGAGGGTCACCCCCCGACTAAAGCCCACGTGGCCTTTGGTCGGCGAGGCTCCCGACGATGCCGGATCCGTCGCCGCAGATCCGTAGCTGGACGCCACATGCCGATCGCCCCTTCGGAAGTGTGGCCGAGAACTGATGCATCACCCTGTTGGCGCGTGTGGATTCGCTCCTGGAACCTCGGTGAGTTGCTCTTCCGGTACCGGTGTTGAAATCGGCCCCTGGTCCAACGGCATCGACGCGGCGTCACCGCTCCGAGCGATGGCCCTCTCGTCGGTACCGAGATAGCTGGCGATGACCTTCGGGTCTTCGCGCAGCTCGTGGGGTGTCCCCTCGGCGATGATGCGCCCGGTCTCGAGGCAGTACACGCGCCCGGACATTCCCATGATGAGAGGCATGTCGTGCTCGATCAGGAGCACCGAGGCCGAGAGCTCCTCGCGGATGGCAACGATCAGCGGCCCGAACGCCTCCGTCTCACGTTGCGCCAGTCCCGCCGTGGGCTCATCGAGGCAGAGCACCTTGGCATCGAGAGCAAGCAGGCCCGCAAGTTCGACGATGCGGCGTGTCCCCGTTGACAGATCGGAGATGTAGTGGTCCTGATACCGGCCGAGGCCCAGAAAATCAACCAGCTCGGAGACCTCAGCCTTTGCCGCCTTGCTATGACGCCTGGCTTTCGGCAGCCCGAACGCACTGGGAAGGAGGCTCGACACAGCCTTCGCCTCGACGGCCACCAGCAAGGTCTCGGTGACCGTCAACTCGGGGAACAGGGTGGCGGACTGGAAGGTACGCCCCAGACCCAGGGTGGCGCGGTACCCGGGGGGCTTGCCCGACACTTCGTTGCCCAGCAAAGTCACCGATCCCGTGGAAGGGACGAATCCTCCGATGGCATTCATGAGCGTGGACTTGCCGGCCCCGTTGGCGCCGATGAGGCCCACGATCTCCCCGCTGCGGACGTTGAGGGATACGCCGTCCACCGCCAAGAGGCCGCCGAAACGGACCCTCAGGTCACTGACCTCGAGCACCGGGCCGGACGCTGCGAAATCGACGTCGGCTGCTCGGTGCTTCCGAACCACTTCGGCGGCCTTGGGACGTTCCGCCATCGGTTGCTCCCCCACCCTCTTGTCGGCCCAGGACAAGATCGCGTCGCGAACCCCGGAGGTCAGCTGGTTCAGGCCCCGAGGGAAGTACAACAAGACGATCAGGAGCCCCAGGCTCGAGCTCAGCAGCCCGACCAAGGCATTGTTCGGGGCGAGTGCGGGGATCCCGATCACAACGACGGCGCCGATGATGGCGCCCGAGACCGACCCCATACCTCCGATCACCACCATGGCCACCAGGTTGAGGGAGTCGTTCACCAAGAAGAAGTCCTGGGTGAACGCGATGTTGGCGTAGGCGCCGGCCAGGAGCGCCCCACCCAGGCCGGCGAGACCACCGGAAACGGCGAAGGTCTGGAGCTTCAGACGTACGGGCCGCACCCCGTATGCGGTGGCCGCCACCTCATTGTCCCGTAGCGCCCTGATGGTGCGGCCGGCGCCGCTGTCGCGCAGCCGGCTGAGCATCAGCACCACGAGCGCAAGGACGACGAGGACGACGTAGTAGTAGGTCTTCTGCCCGGGGAAGTTGAGGAACCCGAGCTTGCCCGGGACGAAGGGCACGTTGGCGCCATCGGGCGATTCTCCGGAGAAGAAGGGCAGGTAATAGAAATACTGCTCGGCGGTCAGCGCAAGGACGAAGGTGACGACGGCCAGGTAGAGACCCCGTACCCGCAGCGAGCCGATCCCCACCCCGAGAGCGAGCAAACCGGAGGCCGCCGCCGTGGCCAGGACGGCAAACCAGAAGGGGACACCATCGGTGACCAGGCGCGCCGCGAAGAGCGCCGCCAGCCCGGCGAAGGCCATCTGTCCCAGGGACAGCTGCCCGAGCCAACCGGTCAGGATGGTCAGCGACGAGGCGCAGATGGCGAAGCCCAGGACGGCGGTGAAGAGCTGCTGGCTCGAGGGCTCGCTCTTGATGAGGGGCAGCACCACGGCAATGGCGCCGAGGAGCAAGATGCCGCCCTTGTCGATGTTGCGGGCCCACCAGACGGAGCGCAGACGTGCGGGGATCGGACGTGTGCGCGGCGAGAAGGCGAAGACGCCGGAATCCTCCCCTTCACGCTTGGCAAAGATGACGGCTACGAACACGGCGATGAACAGCAACAGGTCGGTGATACCGGGAGTGGCCAAGAAGTTGTAGGAGAGGACACTCTGCACAATCGCAATCACCACGGAGGCCAGGACTGCGACGCGGAAGGAGCGCAGTCCGGCGATGACCGCTGCGGCGAGGCCGTAGGCGAGGGTCTCGGGGCCCAGGTTGGAAAGCCCCGCCGCCGTCGACGATTCGCCGGCGAAGAGGATGACCGAGAGGGTCGAGAGCACCGCGGCGAGGGACCACACCATGGTGGAGACCAACTTGGGTGAGATCGACGACAGACGGGCGAGCGATGGGTTGGCCGCGCTCGCCTTGACGGTCTTGCCGATCATGGTGTGATCGAGGAACCAGATGAGGGCCACCACGGCGACTGGGACCAGGACCAGCACGGCGAGGTCGGCGCCGCGCACGTTGACGCCCGCGATCGTCCACGTGCTCAACCCGAAGGCGGCCGGGTAGTGAGCGCTGGCGTCCGACGGCTGAGGAATTTTGAAGGCGATGACCTGCGCCACGCCACCGATGCCGATGGTGGCGACAAGGACCACGACACGAGGGGCGTTGCGAAGGCGGCGGATCACCGTCATTTCGATGACTGCGCCAAACACCAGACCGGCGATGAGCGAGATGACCAGCGCTACCCAGAACGGGACGTGGTACTGGACGACGAGGAGCGCCAGGAGGGCCGCACCGATCACGCCCATGTTGCCCACGGCAAAGTTGATGATCCTGGTCGCCCGGTAGACGAGCACCACACCGACGGCGATCAGCGCGATGGCGAGACCCTGGACGAGACCGTCCCAGACGATTTGGGAATTGACCCAGGAAACGGCCAGCATCAGGCGGGAACCTCACCGCCGAGGAACACGGCCCGAGCCAGGTCGTCATTCGCCATGAGGTCGGCGATGGCGCCCTCGAACCGGACCTGTCCCTTTTCGAGGAAGACCGCCCGGTCGGCGATGGCCGCTGCGACGTTGAGCGACTGCTCCACGATGATCATGGTGACGCCTTCGCTCTTCAGTCGCTCGACAACTGCGATGAGCTCCTGGACGACGACCGGCGCCAGCCCGAGCGAGAGCTCGTCGATCATGAGCACTTCGGGGTCGTGCAGCAACGCGATGGCGAGCGCGAGCATTTGCTGCTGGCCCCCGGACATGGTGTCGGCTCGACGCCCTTTGGCCGCTTTCAAGGCTGGGAAGAGGGAGTACATCCGCTCGATGCGGCGCTCGAGGTCGGCCTGATCGCTCCGGTAGACGAAACCGCCCATCTCGAGATTCTCCCGAACTGTCATCTCGCCGAAGACGCCGCGGCCACCGGGCAGGAGGTGGATGCCGAGCTTGGCGCGCTGCTCCGGGGTCGAGTAGGTGATGGTCCGTCCCTTCAGGCGCACGACCCCGCGGTCCGCCGTGACCAGCCCCGCGGCGACCCGCAGCGCAGTGGACTTGCCCGCCCCGTTGGTGCCGAGCAAGGCGAGCACCTCGCCTTTCTTGACCTCGAAGCTCACGCCGAAGAGAACCTGGACATGCCCGTAGCTGAAGTCGATGTTGTTCAGCTGAAGGGCCGGGATGGCGTCGGGGTTGTCCGCCTGCCGCTGGTGCTCCTCCTGCTCTTCCTGGAGCTCGAGGACGATCAGAGAGAGGTCGTTGCGGATGTAGTGCGAGCCCCGGATGATCATGATCCCCCCGACGATGGTGGTGGGGATCATCAAGATGAGCACGGCGGCTCGGGGCCCGAAGGCCTGGTCGAGGCCGGCCGACAGGATGGCCCCGCCCGTGGCTCCGATGAAGAAGAGGTAGATGGAACCCACGGCGCCGGTGATCCCGCGCAAGTGGTACGGGGCGACCGAGGTGAGGACGGGTCCGACCATGGAGAACGCGCACATGGAGAGCACAGTGGCCAGGACCGAGAAGCAAGCCCACAGCACGGCGTTCGGCATGAAGTACTGGATCGGCACGATCACGGCGACCGGCAGGATGATCTTGCCGATGAGGGCCAAGGCCTTGGCGGGGTCGAGCCGGTACAGGCGGTCGTAGTAACGCCCCACGAAGGGCAGGGCGACGAGGACGCCCAGGCTGGCGAACGTCCCAACCAGGCCGCGCCGGAACGCATCGAGCCCGTACTGCTGCTTCAAGAAGAGGTTGCCGAGGACAGGAGCGGTGAAGAGGGCAAAGCCCATGGCGGTGAACCCAATCAGGACCATGCGGAGGGTGCGGATCCGCATGATGCGCGCCCACGCGGCCTCGAGCGAAGGCGGTATCGGCTTGGTGTCGTCGATCACCTCACCGAGCACATCGAGCTTCTCGTGCTGGCCTCGGGGAGGTTCCCGAAGACGGAAGGCAATGATGGCGACGACGATGACGGGAAGGCCGAGGATGTAGAAGGCCCAGCGCCAGCCGTTGGGCCCTCCAACCACGGTGGCGATGGTCCCGACCAGAACCGGACTGAGTGCCGTTGCGACCCCCGTCGCCATGCCCATGGCAGAGAAGATCCGGCCCCGGAGGTTGATGGGATAGGTGTCGGCCAGCAGCGTGCCGTTGACCGCGTACGCGGAGGCCTGGGTGACACCCACGCCGAAGCGGGCGAGGAAGAAGGTCAGGATGTTCGTGGCCAGCCCCGACAGGAACACCATGACGCCGAAGAACAGGGTGGCGAACCCGATGATGGGCGCTCGGCGGAAGCGATCAGCCATCCAGCCCATCGGCACGATGCCGATGACCAGGAAGCCTCCCGATATGCCGGCGACGAACACGATCACGCCGGAGCTCACGTGGAAGGACGCCTGGATGTTCGGGGCGAGGACGCCGAGGCCCGCACTCTGCAAGTTGTCGAGCGTGACGATGAGGGCCAGGATGACGAAGGTGGTGTATCCCGACTTGCGCAGGCCCTCGCGCAACGTGACGCGCTCTTCGCGCGTTCCCGGCAGGAGATCCTCCGGCAGCAGGATCTCTTCCGGTTTTCTCGTCGACTCCTGACGCTCCTGGGCAGTGTCGGCCACGAAGCGAGCTAGGTCCGTTGGGCTTCCGCTACCCGACGGTGCGGACGCCACCGAATCGGGATCCAGCGTGGCGCTCACGCGAGTTCGGACCTCGTCCTCACCGGACCTACCACCCTCCCACTCGGACCTGCACGAGGGGCACTCTACGCCTTTGTTACCGCTAACGGCACGTGGCTCAACCGAACAAGCGACTGACACGGACGTCAGCCTGAAGGCCCAACACCTACGGGGTGGCCGACTTGGTCGAGAAGACCAGTTGATTGGTGGCGGCGTCGTACTTGCCGACAAGAACTGGTCCGATCGCGTCGGCCTGTCCGGGTCCGAACGAGACCGGCCCACCCGATCCGGGGAACGTGACGTTCCGGAGCCCGTACCCCGCCTTGGTGAAGCTGGCGACGGTCAGGTTCTTCCCGGCCGCCTTGGCGATCGCAGCAAACATGGCGACGTTTTGACACGCGGACTCGGCCGACACATAGCTGTGGTCCTGGCTGTTGGACGTCGCGCTGGGGGTGGCGATCTCGTCGGTGGGATACGCCTTTTTGATGATGCTGATGCACTTCTGGACGGCGGGTTCGCTGAACTCCTGCAGACTCGTGACCGTCCCCGTGGACGTGGTCAGCGTCTTGAGGAACGGTCTTTGCCCGCTGGGTCCGCCAGACAGAGTCCCCAAGAGAGCCGAAGAGTCCAAGGCGACCCAGGGCGGGTTGTAGGTCGCTTGGGTCTCGGCCAGACCAGCGGGCCAACCCGATGATGCCGAGGCAACCGCGACGACCTCGATTACCCCGGCACTCTGGAAGCGATTGATGATGATCTGGTCCTGAGCGATGATCGCTGACTGGTCACCGGCCGGAGCCGAATTGACCGCGGATTGGACGACGTTCACGTGCAGTTTCTTCAACGTGGCGATGTCCGCGGTGACTTGGCCCTGGTCGGCCGTCACGCCGCCCACGACGACGACCTTCTTCCCCTTGAAATCGCCCAGCTTGTTGAAGACCGCAAGCTGGACCGGGTCGTAGGCCGTGGCGGGAGGCGTCAGCGTGAAGTTGGCTGCGCTCGGTCCCCGTGATGGAGCCTTCGATGGTGGCGTTGGGCGTCGGCGTGTCGTGATTCACGAGATAGCAGTTCGGTTCGTAGGGTGACATGGCCACAAAGATTGAGTCATCCCCCGTCAACGTGGTGCAGACCGAGTCCACGCCCACTGTGCCGTGGCCAAGTTCACGGGCTCGAAGTAGGCCACGATCTTTCGACCGTCGATGCCACCGTGGGCGTTCAAGTCGGCGATGAGGGCGCCGTTGGCATCGGGCCAGCTCCCCTGGGTGAGCTTCGAGCAGCGCGACCATCGTCACGGCCGCGGTCCCGGTGGCGAATCCAATCCGCTTCGACATGGTGTGCGCTCCCCTTGGCGGCGGTGTGCCGCTGCGCTGCTGCCCCGCACCGCCCTCCACGGCCGGTCGCTGCCTGTCTCGGAAGTGTCGAAGTTTGACACATCCCCGCTCTCTCCTGCAAAGCTTTGCACCGAGGCCAGGCCGGGGGTTTTACAACTGTAAAAGCGTAAGGCCGCAATTCGCAATCCTCAGGTGCAAAATCTGCCAAATTCAGTCCCAATGTGGCGGATCCCGGTGAGCTGTGCAAAGCTTTGCAGCACCGTGCACGAAGACCGTCTCTTCCCGTCTGATCCAGACGTGCGCAGAGTTGCGCGCACCATTTACGAGGGAACACGATTTCTCCCGATCATCAGTCCTCATGGCCACTGCGACCCCTCCGTCCTGGCCGATGACGCTGGCTTAGGCGACCCGGCAGCCGAGTTGGTGACCAAGGACCACTATCTCCTCCGGCTCCTCTACAGTCAGGGTACGCCGCTCGAAGCCTTAGGTGTCGTCGCCCTGGACGACACTCCCACGGAGGTGGACGGCCGCCGCATTTGGCGGCGGCTAGCCGAGAACTACGACCTCTTCCGTGGCACGCCTTCCCGATTGTGGCTCGACTACACCCTTTCGGAGGTCCTGGGGGTGACCGAGCCCCTGCGAGCTGAGTCATCAGACGACATCTACGAGCAGATCACGAACCGTCTCGGCTGGGACGATTATCGCGCTCGCTCGCTGTACGAGCGCTTCGGTATCGAGTTTCTGGCAACGACCGACGGTGCCGCCGCCAATCTCGATGCCCACGCCCGGATCCGGCAATCCGACTGGCCCGGTCGCGTCGTACCAACCTTCCGCCCGGACGATGTGATCGACGTGGAGCGGGGCGACTTCCGGGACAACCTTCGCCGGCTGGCCGAGTTGACGGACACCGACACCGCAACCTGGCCCGGCTACCTCGACGCGCTGCGCCTGAGGCGCCGGCAATTCATTGAAGCCGGCGCCACGGCGTCCGATCACGGGCACCCATCGGCGGCCACCGCTGATCTCCAGCCGTCCGAGAAGGAGCGTCTCTTCACCCGCGTCGCGAAAGACAACGCAGAACCCGGAGACGCCGAGTTGTTCCGCGCCCAGATGCTGACCGAAATGGTTGCCATGAGCCTGGACGACGGGCTCGTCATGCAACTCCACGTCGGTTCTTGGCGCGATCACAACCCGCTCCTGGCGGCGCGCTTCGGACGTGACATCGGAGCAGACATGCCCAAGCCGGCCGACTTCGTGGCGTCGCTCAAGCCAATGCTCGACCGGTTCGGAAACGAGCCCGACCTGACGATCGTCATCTACACACTGGACGAAACAACCTACGGGCGTGAGTTGGCACCAATGGCCGGGCACTACCCTGTTCTGCGGCTCGGCCCGCCGTGGTGGTTCTACGACAGCCCACAGGGCATGCGGCGGTTCTACGACCAGGTCGTGGAAACGGCGGGGTTCTCCAACCTGGTGGGATTCAATGACGACGCCCGATCCCTGCTGACGATACCGGCCAGGCACGACGTTGCCCGGAGGATCAATGCCGGCTTCCTGGCCGGGTTGGTCACCGAGCACCGCATGGACGAGAGAGACGCGGCGGAAATTGCCTCCGACCTGGCATACGGGCTGGCGCGACGTGCGTTTCGCGTTGCAACGTGACGGCGGTCGTCCTCGTGGGCCTCATGGGAGCGGGAAAGTCCTCCGTCGGCTCGGTGGTCGCGGCCCGCATGGGCGTGACGTTCGTCGATGTCGATGTCGCCATTGTCGGAGGGACCGGAAAGACAGTGCGCGAGCTCTGGGAGCAAGGCGGTGAGCCGGCTTACCGATACCTGGAGTCGAAAGTCGTGCTCGACACGTTGGCCGAAGAGCGGGACGTGGTCCTGGCGGCGCCCGGCGGCGTCGTCCTCGACCCGGCGGTGCGGGCCGCCCTGGCCGATGCCTTTGTGGTCTGGCTCCGCACCGATCCGGCAACCCTCGCGAGTCGTGTGCGACTCGACGACCATCGTCCGTTGTTGGGCGCGCACCCCCGGGACGTGCTCACCACCATGGAACATGAGCGTTCCGGGGTTTACGAAGGACTTGCCGATCTCGTGATCGACACCGATCACGAAGATGTCGAGACGATCGCCGGCCGCATCGTCAGAGCGCTCGACGACCGGACATCGCCCGGCCGACCGTAGACAGGCAAAAGGGGAGAATCATGCTCCGACCTCAGGATAACGCGAGACGAGAAGCACGACGCCTCGACGGCCTCTGGGATTTCGCGGTGGACACCCAGGGCGTAGGCCGCGATAAGGGTTGGTGGCGGGGGCCATTGGCCAATGCGACCCCCATGCCCGTTCCCAGTAGTTACAACGACATTCTCGTCGACCCGGCCGTCCACGAACACGTGGGTGACGTCTGGTACCAGCGCACCGTCTTCGCCCCCCGTGGCTGGGACGGTCAACGGGTCGTCCTCCGGTTCGACGCAGCGACCCACCGAGCCAGCGTATGGGTCGACGACACGCACGTCGTTTCACACGAGGGTGGCTACACGCCCTTCGAGGCGGACATCACCGACGCCATCGAACCGGGGATCGAGGCCCGTCTCACCGTTGCAGTCAACAACGAGCTCACGTGGCACTCGATCCCCCCGGGGATCGTCGAAGTGATGCCCGGCGGTCAGCGACGTCAACGCCAGTACCACGACTTCTTCAACTATGCCGGGCTCAATCGGGGAGTCTGGCTGTACTCGACCGCGCGCTCGCACATTGCTGACGTGGCCGTCATCACCGACATTGAAGATGGAATCGGCATCGTCGGATACTCCACAGTCATCGATGAACCGGGAGCCACGACGGTCAAGGTGCAGCTCCTGGACGCAGAGGGCGCCACGGTGGCGGCGGCGACCGGTGACGAGGGCGAGCTGCAGGTCAGCCCTCCCCACCTCTGGCAACCCCGAAACGCTTATCTCTACGAGTTCCGGGTCGACCTGATGGACGGAGAGGACCTGATCGATCGCTACGTGCTGCCGGTGGGGATCCGAACCGTGCGGGTCGAGGAATCCCGGTTCCTGATCAACGACGAGCCGTTCTATTTTCGTGGGTTCGGGATGCACGAAGACCTCAACGTGCGCGGACGTGGGCATGACGATGCATCGACCGTCCACGACTTCGCGCTCTTGCGTTGGCTCGGAGCCAACTCGTTCCGGACGTCCCACTACCCCTACGCAGAGGAGGTCCTCGACCTGGCCGACCAGCTCGGCATCGTTGTCATCGACGAGACGGCCGCGGTCGGCCTAAACCTCGGCGTCGGCGGAGGCCTCTTCCTCGGTGGTTCCAAGACGACGTTCTCCGAGGAGACCATTGGTTCCGCGACCCAGGCCACGCACCGCCGAGCCATCGAGGAGTTGATCGCTCGCGACAAGAACCACCCGTGCGTCGTGCTCTGGAGCCTGGCCAACGAGCCCGAATCCCACACCGATGAGGCGCGCGTCTACTTCGAGCCGCTGTTCGATCTGGCCCGGAAGTCCGATCCCACTCGGCCGGTCGGATTCGTCAACATGATGTTCGCCCAGCCTGACGCCTGCAAAGTCAGCGAGCTGGCCGACGTCGTCATGATCAATCGGTACTACGGGTGGTACGTCGAACCCGGAGACCTGGTCGCCGCGGAGCGCGGCCTCGAGCGCGAGCTGTTGGCCTGGGTTGACCGCCACGGCAAGCCGATCATCGTCACCGAATACGGCGCCGACGCGATGCCGGGACTGCACACACTCGATGCAGTTGTTTGGAGCGAGGAATATCAAGCGGCTCTTCTCGACACGTATCACCGTGTTTTCGACCGCATCGACGGCGTGGTCGGGGAGCAGGTCTGGAATTTTGCCGACTTCGCCACCCCGCCGTCGTTCATGCGAGTCGACGGCAACAAGAAGGGCGTGTTTACCCGCGACCGCCACCCGAAGGCGGCCGCGCACCATTTGCGCCGGCGCTGGCTCGCCTCTTCGTGACCTTGCCAGTGGATTCCCGGGGGACGAACGTGCCGAACAGCTCGGTGGTCGGGGTCCCCTCACCCTGGAACAGCTCCACAGCGGCTACGCCGGCCTCGTCGGTCGGCAGACGAATAGTGGTCAAGGGCGGTGCGACCATGGCCGCCATGGGCACGTCATCGAACCCGATCACACTGATGTCGCCCGGGACCGAGACACCAAGACGAGCGAGGCCGGCAATGACCCCCAGCGCCATCTGGTCGTTGAACGCCATGAGAGCCGTGGTGCCGCTGTCCAGGACTCGCGGCACGGCGTCGAACGCCGCCTCGAAGGTCGGGGCCGGCGTGTCGATCATCCGGACCTGCATGCCGACCGGGCCACTGGTCTTGCGCACCGCTGCACGGCGTTCGCCAGCGGCCCACGAGCTGGTCGGCCCCCCCAAGAAGACCAGGTCCCGGTGCCCGAGGGTGGCGAGATGGATGAGCGCCTCGTGAACGGCCGGCGCACTCCGCAACAACACCGAGGCGTGACCGCGAACGGGACGCTGCACGAACACCGCCGGCATGGAGCCGAGGGCCTCAAGTTCGCGGTGGAGGCGCCTCGGGGACATGACGACGAACCCGTCGACGTCGTGGGCCAGGGCTCGGGCAACCTTGACCTCTTCCCTCGGGTGCTCGCCGGTGTCCGCGAGAAGTACCTGCAACTCGGACTCGCGGGCGGTGCGCTCGACAGCACGAACCATGGAGCCGAAGTAGGGATTTGTGATGTCCGGAACGATCACGGCGATGTTGCCCGTGCGCCCGGTCTTCATCACCCGTGCCGCACGGTTCGGTACAAATCCGAGCTGCTCCACCGCGCGTTCGACCCGCACGCGCGTCGCCGGGGCGACCTTCTCCGGTCGGGTCAGCGCACGAGACACGGTTGCCGGGTGCACCTTGGCGCGAGCGGCCACGTCGAGGATCGTGACGCGTCTCGGAGTCCCCACAGGCACCGACGTTACACGCCGGACCACGAGCATCGATCATGACTGCGACGACGGAAACGCAAGCGCGGCTCTCTGCCCGAACGCTTGGCTTCGCACGCGCCCCGTCAGTGCCCACGTACGACAGAACGATATCGGCGAGCATCGCCCACGTCGGGCTCGGCGCCTTCGTCAGGGCTCACCTCGCCGTCTACGCCGATGATCTGTCTCGGCTGGGCCGCTCGGCGCTGATTCGCGCCACGTCACTGCACAGCCACGCCGTAGCCGATCAGTTGACGCCACAAGATTGTCTCTACGCCGTGGCCGAGCGCGAACCGGGAGCCGACCCCCCACCCCGCGTCATCGGATCGATCACGTCCGCTTCGACCGGCCCCGCCGCGGCCCTCGATGCACTAGGAGCGCCGAGCACGCGCCTGGTGACGCTGACCATTACGGAAAAGGGATACGACCTCACCGAGGAGGATCTGGAACGTCCGGAGCACTCGCCCTCTGCCCTGGCGGTGGTGACGCGTGCGTTAGCCCGGTGCTGCGACTCTGGGCAGATGCCACCAATGATCGCCTCCCTCGACAACGTCATGGACAATGGGGTCCTTCTCCGATCCCGCGTCTCCGAGATCGCAGAGCGCCTCAACCCTTCGCTCCCTCGATGGATCGAGGAGGCGGTTCGGTTTCCGAGTTCGGTCGTCGATCGGATGGTACCGGCGACGACCGAACAGGACATTGAGGACGTCAGCGATCAGCTCGGCCTCGTTGACCTCGGCGCCGTGACGACCGAGCGGCATCGCTCATGGGTGATGACGGAGGAAGCGCCGTTGCTTCCACTCTCCGAGGTCGGCGTCGACATCGTCGAGGACATCGTCCCCTTCGAGCAACGGAAGCTCTGGTTGCTGAACGGACCGCACTCCGCCTTGGCCTACTGCGGGATTTTGGCTGGCTGCACCACGATTGCGGAGGCGTCCAATCATCCGATCGTGTCGGTGTTCGTTCGGAGGCTTGTGGATGACGTTCTCGAAGTGGTCGACTTACCCGTGAGGCTTCAGCCGAAGGACTTTGCTATGGAAGCCTTGGAGCGCTTCGGGAACCCCAGCCTCGGGCACACGTGCGCGAAGGTCGGAGCCGACGGGTCCCGAAAGCTACCGCAGCGGTTCGGGTCGATCGTGGTCGCCCGCAGGCAGGCGGGGCTCGAAACCACGAGCTTCGCAACGGTTGCCGCACTGTGGGTCGCGTTGGCCAGCGGCCTCGCCATCGGCGGCTCGAACATGGCGGGCGTGGAGGATCCGGCGAGCCCGCGGTTGCGGTCGGCCGCGGTCCGCCATGACCTTGGACAGCTGGTGCACCTGGCGCTCAATGACGGGTTCGAGGGCGACTTCGTGGCGCTCGTGGTCGACACCCTGGCTCGTCTCCTCCAAGAAGGAATGGGGCTCCTACAGGTGAGTCCGTGACCGCCACGATCGGGGACCGCCACGGAGTTCTGAGTGCGGAAGAGGTACGCGGATTCATTGAGTCGTGCCAGGCAGCGATCGACCTCGACGGCCGCTCGCTCTGTCTCGTGATTCCGGATGCCACGAGGACCTGCCCACTTCCATTGCTCCTGTCCGCGGTGGCTGCGTCTGTTGGTGCGCGCGTCCGTTCCTGCACTGCCGTCGTGGCGTTGGGGACGCACGCGCCGATGACAAGGGAGGCGATCGCCACCATGGTCGGCGATCCCGAATTCCCCGTGGTGAACCATGAGTGGTGGGTCCCAGAAACCTTCACCGGTGTGGGTACACTCGGCGCGGACACCGTGTCCGAACTCTCGAATGGAATGCTCCGGGAGGTCGTCGACGTCCGGATAAACCGATTGGTCCTGGAGAGTGACGTGACGATCATCATCGGCCCGGTGCTCCCCCACGAGGTGGTCGGGTTCTCCGGTGGAAACAAATACCTCTTTCCCGGGCTGTCGGGTCAGGAGCTCATCGACGTGACCCACTGGCTCGGCGCTCTCATCACAAGCCGCACGATCATCGGCACCCGCGGCATCACCCCGGTTCGTGCGCTGATTGATGCGGCAGCTGGTCTGGTACCCGGAGAGCGGCATGCGCTGTGCGCAGTGGTCGATCATGCGACGCGAGGGCTGCACTCCCTCTCGTTCGGCTCACCCGAACTGGCCTGGGCGGCGGCGGCGGGCGTCGCGGCGGACACGCATATCGAGTACCTGCCGGCACCGGTCAGCCGAGTGCTGTCGATCGTGCCGCCTCGGTACGCAGACCTCTGGACCGGTGCCAAGGGCTTCTACAAGGTCGAGCCGGTCGTGGCCGACGGAGGTGAGGTCGTGCTGTTTGCACCGCACATAACCGAAATTGCGGCCATGCACCCGGACCAGGAGGGAGTGGGCTATCACTCGCGCGATTTCTTCCTGGCCCACTGGGAGGAGTACCAAAGTCATCCCCGAGGCGAACTCGCCCATTCCACCCACCTCTACGGAGCCGGGACGTACGACCCGGTGTACGGCGAGCATCAACGCGTGCGCGTCACCCTCGCCACTGGCATCCCAGAAGAGGTCGTGACGAGGGCGAACCTCAACTACATGGACCCCGCCTCGGTTGACGTGGCTGCGTGGACGGCCGACGCCGGCGCGCTCGTCGTGCCCGACGCCGGTGAGGTCCTCTTCCGCTTGCGGTAAAGAGCCAGCCCTCCGCCGGCCCTGCGGCCGGTCACCATCACTCCCCTGGAAAGACGAGCCCGATCTGATGCCGGATCGAGTCGAGCGTGGTGGCGAGGACGAACGTTTCGTCGAGGGGCATGACCGGACTCTCTGTTTCGCCCGCAGCCAAACAGCGATGAACCTCTTCGATCTCAAACCGCAGCCCATTGCCTTCGTAGGAACAGTCGACCAGCTCTGATCCGGCGACGGTCGTCACGGTGAAGGCGTTGGGACAGTGCATCAACGCGGGGATGTCGATCCATCCTTCGGTGCCCGAGATCCGGCCCGTACAGGTCATGCCCACCCGCAGAGCGGCCTTGACGACTCCGAGTCCGCCGCCGGGATGGCGCAGCACTGCCGCAACCTGTTCGTCAACACCGGTCTCCCCGATGACCCCCTCTGCCGCAGCGTGTTGGGGATGACCCAGCACCAGCGAGCAGAGCTGGATCGGATAGATGCCCAGGTCGAGCAAACCACCACCACCCAGATCGAGCCGGAACAACCGATCTTCCGGATCCATCGCCCTGCGAAACCCAAAGTCCGCCTCGACCAGGAGCGGCTCTCCGATTCGCCCGGTCCCGATGACGTCGACCATGGAGCGGTAGCTCGGAAGGAATCGGCTCCAGATGGCCTCCATCAAGAACAAACCCCGAGAGCGAGCTTCTTCGACCATCTGTCGTGCGTAACCGGCATTGAGCGCAAACGGCTTCTCGCAGAGCACGTGCTTTCCCGCCTGGAGGATGGCCACGGTATCGGACGCGTGCCGCGACTGAGGGGTGGCCACATACACCACATCGACGTTTGGATCTTCCCCGAGTGCGGCGTAGCTGTCGTAGCGGGTGGCCACGCCGAACCGATCACCGAAGACATCAGCTCTCTCCGCTGAACGTGAAGCCACTGCGACGATCTCGCCGTCGTCGACCAGACGCATTGCGTCAGCGAAGCCGACGGCGATTGCACCTGGCCCTATGACTCCCCACCGAACCATCTCGTCTCCCTCCGTCCCCTCCCCCGTCGGCCCCGTGCGTACTCTCGATGGAAAACCCTGGGAGGAGGCAGAACCGGCACTCACGGCAACTCTCCCTCGATTCTCTGATAACGCTATCATTGGGACCGCATACCGGTTCTGGTGACTCCCGGGACCGGCGAACGCACGCCTCGGTCGGCTGACCCGACGGGCAGCAGGGAAGGACACCAGAGATGAGCGATTCGTACGTACCCCGTCCCGAGCACCGGTTCACGTTCGGGCTTTGGACCGTCGGAAACCCCGGGCGTGACCCCTTCGGCAACGTGGTTCGAGCTGAGCTTGACCCCGTCGAGACGGTCTATCGCCTGGCCGAGCTCGGCGCCTACGGGATCTCCTTCCACGACAACGACTTGGTGCCGTACGGGGCCTCGGCGTCTGAAGGGCAGACGATCATCAAGCGGTTCCGGCACGCACTCGACGAGACCGGCATGAAGGTCCCCATGGCGACGACCAACTTGTTCTGGCGCCCGATCTTCAAGGAGGGTGCGTTCACCGCCAACGATCCGGCCATTCGGCGCTTCGCCGTGAAGAAGACGTGCGAAGCCATGGAGCTCGGCGCTGAGCTGGGGGCCGAGGTCCAGGTCATGTGGGGTGGGCGCGAGGGTGCGGAGGTCGACGCGGCAAAAGACGTGCGTGCGGCACTGGACCGCTACAAAGAGGCCGTCGACCTCTGCTGCGAACACATCCGAGCCCGCGACCTCGGTCTCCGCATAGCCCTCGAGCCCAAGCCGAACGAACCGCGGGGCGACATCCTGCTCCCCACCGTCGGCCATGCACTGGCCTTCATCAACGAGCTCGAATGGCCCGAGATGGTGGGACTGAACCCTGAATTCGCTCACGAAACGATGAGCGGACTCTCCTTCTCACACGCTGTGGCACAGACGCTGTGGCACGGGAAACTGTTCCACATCGACCTCAACGCCCAGCGAATCGGCAAGTTCGACCAGGACTTCCGGTTCGGTTCCGAGGGTATCCGCGACGCCTTCTACGTCGTGAAACTCCTCGAGGACTCAGGGTGGGACGGCATGCGGCATTTCGACGCGCACCCCTACCGCACCGAGGACGCTGACGGCGTCTGGGACTTCGCCCGCGGTTGCATGCGGAGCTATCTGATCCTGGCCGAGAAGGCTCGGCAATTCCGAGCGGACAGCGAGATTCAAGAAGCGCTGCGCGTCGCCAAAGCCCCACAACTGCACGAGCGGACCGCGCCTGCGGGCGGTCTCGGCGAGATCCTCTCCTCCGACTACGACGAGGAGACGCTGGCGGCGCAGGGATACGGGCTCGAACGTCTTGACCAGCTGGTGACCGAATTGCTTCTCGGAGCTCGCTAGTGCCCCTCGTGGTCGGGGTCGACTCGTCCACGTCCGCGTGCAAGGTACAGGTGCACGACCTCGACACGGGTGAAGTGGTGGCATCGGGGCGTGCTCCCCACACCTCCACCGTGCCACCGAAAAGTGAGCAGGACCCGCAGGAGTGGGAGATCGCGTTGCGTACGGCGTGCGCACAAGCCGGTGTACCCGACGCGCGCCGCCCAGCCGCCCTGGCCGTCGCCGCACAACAGCACGGTCTCGTCGTCCTCGACCAAAGCGGTGAACCCCTTCGGCCGGCCAAGCTGTGGAACGACACCGAGTCGGCTCCTGACGCCGAAGCGCTGCTCCCTCTTCTGCCCAATGGCCCGGCCGGCTGGGCCGAAGCTTGCGGCAGCGTCCCCGTGCCCAGCTTCACCATCACCAAACTGCACTGGCTGCAGAGACGCGAGCCCGAGACCCTCAAAGGTGCGGCGGCCATCATGCTGCCTCACGACTGGCTGACGTTCCGGCTCACGGGCCGACGGGTTACGGATCGCGGCGATGCGTCCGGGACGGGCTATTGGTCTCCGCGCGAAGACCGGTATCGCTTCGACCTCTTGCGCCTGGTCGAACCATCAATCGCGTGGGACGCACTGGTCCCCGAGGTCCTGGCTCCCGATGCCGCCGCCGGAGAGTGGACCGGCATGGGAGTCACGATCACCGCTGGGACCGGCGACAACATGGCCGCTGCCCTGGGGCTCGGCCTGCGTCCCGGGGAGCTGGTACTGAGCTTCGGTACGAGTGCGACTGCATTCACGGTCAGTGACGTCGCGGCGAACGATGTAACCGGCACCGTTGCCGGCTTCGCCGATGCCACCGGTCGTTTCCTACCGTTGGTCTGCACCATGAACGCCACCAAAGTCACGGATGCGATCGCTCGGCTCCTCGGCGTCGATCATGAGACCTTCGACGCTCTGGCCCTGGAGGCACCCGCTGGGTCGAATGGCCTTGTGCTCGTTCCGCACCTTGACGGCGAGCGGACGCCCAATCGTCCTTCGGCAACCGGTTCTCTCTCGGGACTCCGCACCGACGCCGCACCTGCGCACCTCGCCCGGGCCGCAGTCGAGGGGGTGGTCTGCAACCTCTTGGCGGCGGCGGATGCCCTCGGACAGCAGGCGACCGACGGCAGGGTGCTGCTCGTCGGTGGCGCGGCGCGGAGCCCCGCGTATCGTCGCGTCGTGGCCGACCTCACGGGTCGGGTCGTGCAAGTGCCGTCCGACGGGGAACTCGTCGCCGCCGGAGCCGCGGTGCAGGCCGCTGCCGTCCACCTGGGGTGTGGCTTCACTGAGATCACCGACGCGTGGAACCTCGGCCGCGGCGACCTCGTCGAACCCGACGACAGGGTCGACCGGGCGGCGATCCGCGGGGCCTACGCCGACGCCGCCGCCAAAGCGCCATGATCCCCTCAAACGGGTCGTACACGAAAGCCTGAAAGTGGATCCACCCCGCCGAGCCGTGATGGCGGATGTCGCCCGACGAGCGGGAGTCTCGGTCATGACGGTGTCCCGCGTGCTCAATGGTTACCCGGGAGTTGCCGTCGCCACGCGGCGCCGGGTGGAGAAGGCGATGACGGCCCTCGACTACCGCGCCAATACCGCAGCACGGGTTCTCGCGGGCGGAAGGTCCAGGACATTGGGCGTCATCGCTGTCGAAAGCGAGCAGTTTGGCCCTTCGCACACACTTTTTGGGATTGAGGCGGCCGCCCGAGACGCAGGCCACAAGGTCACGTTCGTGACGGCGAGCCCAAACGGCGGAGACATGTCGAGCACCCTCGAGCACCTCCGGACATCCGATGCGGAAGGAGTGATCGTCGTCGCCCCCGTCCGCCAGGTGGTCGATGCGATAACCGGCGTCGACCCCGGAGTGCCCCTCGTGGTGGTGGGTGGCGACCCCGAGATGGACGTCGCCACGGTCACCATCGATCAACACGAAGGCGCCCGCCTGGCGACCGAACATCTCCTCGAACTAGGACATACAACCGTCCACCACGTGCGCGGACCAAAAGACTGGATCGATGCCGATGCCCGGGCGCGCGGGTGGGCCGACGCCCTCCGCTCCGGCAAGGCAACCCGGCGCCGCGCGATCGTCGGTGACTGGGGCGCACGAAGCGGCTATGCCGCCGGTGTGCGACTCGCCCGCGAGTCCAGCGTCACGGCGGTCTTCGCGGCCAACGATCAGATGGCGCTCGGCGTCATCCGCGCCCTTCACGATGAAGGTCGCCGGGTGCCCGCTGATGTGAGCGTCGTCGGCTTCGACGATACGCCCGAATCCGCCTACTTCCTCCCGGCCCTGACGACCATTCGCCAGAATCTTGGTGAGGTCGGCCGGCGCAGCGTGCAGCTCATCTTTTCGATGATCGACGACTCCGTCGCCGAGCGGCACGTCGTCGTGTCCGCCGGGCTGGTCGAACGCGAGAGCACGACTTCGCCGGCCTCGCACCACTGAGTCCATCTGACGGCGACCCCTCAGCGGATCAGCTCACCGACATCATCGAGCGCGCCACAGTCGCAGAGGACCACGACGGTGCCGCCACAGCCACCACCGCTCGACCGGGCCCCATGGACGCCCGGCCTCGCCAGCGCTTTCTCGACCAGGGTGGTGGCAGCGGGATGGCCGAGTCCCATGGTGTCGTAGCCGGCGTGGCTGGCGGCCATAGCGAATCCCACCGTTCGCGCGTCGCCCTTGCGGAGTGCCGTGAGGGCCATCGCGCCCCGCAGATGCTCCTCCGCTCCAAAGCTTGTCGAAGCACGTACGGGGTACCACTCATTCGGATCGACGGCAGTGACGGTATCGCCATGGTCCCCCCAGTGGTCGATGAACTCCGATCCGCTGAAGACGTCAGGGAGAGAATCCACCGCGGACGCCGGCAACTCGCTCGCCCAGGACCACGAATGCCCCGTGGCATCCTCGACCATCCGCTTGCCCATGAAGGCAGCCGCTCTCGCGCGCCGGTAGGGGTCCCCCCCGACGTCGTGCGCGACGCCGGTGGGCCAGCCCACGACCTCGAGCCCGTGCGGCACGGCAACCGTCTCTGCGACGGAAGCCGGCCGGCAGAGAATCGGGAGCACTGTGCCGCGAACTCCCATGGCCACAGCCACCTGATCCATGATCCCGCACGGGGCGCCGACGACCTGGTTTTCTGCCTCCTGACACAGAGCGGCCAGGTGGAGCGGCGGAACGGTCTCGGCGCCCAGAGCGCGGGCGGTGGCCACCTCGAGCGCAGCACTCGACGCCACCCCGACCGATGCCGGTAGGTCGGACGAGACTGTCACGGTCCCACGAGCGTCGCCAATGATGCGATGACGCAGAAGGACGACGGCGACACCGATCACGTAGTGCGTCCACCGTGGTAGCGGCGCCAAGACCTCCCGAACCTTCTCGTAGGGCAGGCTCGCCAACCGAGCAAGCTCATCGGCCGACAGGGTGGCCGGCCCGACCTCGAAGTCACCATCGCCATCTACGTCCACCTCAGCGGACTGACGGGTCGGCATCTCCAGCACGAGGGCACCGGAATAGTCCGCCACGCCGCCAAGCAGGTCGAGGCGACCGGGGGCGCTACCCCGCACGGAGCTCGTCCACGAGCTCGGCCAGGATCGGCGAGATCTTCGCCGCCAGCACCCCGTTGGCGTACCCGACCCAGGCCACGGGCGAGGTCGTGTCGAGCGGTGCTTCCAACGGCCGCCCCCAGGGGTCGGTGACCACTCCACCTGCTTCGGTCAGCAGCATGGAAGTGCACAGATCGTAGGGATGACAGGCGAAAGCCTCGGTGTCGACCAAGGGGCGGAGGTCGGCGACGAACCGGTCGTGCCCCGTCATGAGCTCGTAGAGCTGACCTCCGCTCGAGATGTACTCGTCGTCAAAAACGGTCTCGCATCCGATGCGACGGAAGAGCTCAGCCTCGAACGCGGCCAGTGCGGGCTTCCCGGGTAGAAAGAACTTGGCCAGACCGCTGAAGCTGTGGTCGAGGTCGGCCGCCGACGAAGGCCGTTGGTCGAGGAGCACCCTCGTCCCGTCCCGCAGATCGATCCGCTCTGCTTGGAGACCTCCCCCACGCGTGCCGCTCACCTGGTCAGCGGCACCCTGCTTCGAAGTCGGGAGTTCGGTCATGGCGG